>JAICPK010000008.1 GCA_025929855.1 Nitrososphaera sp. | reverse complement strand
GCACATAAGTCAATTCTGTCAAGACAATTGGTTAGCTGACAATCTATTAATAACCATCAGAGGTGGATGAATCTCATATGGCAAAAATATTTGCCGACGTGAGCGAGAAAGAAATCACTAGAACTATTGCGGAAATGTTCAATGAAACAATGAGAGAATATACTGATTCTGACGTTATAATTATCGGTGCCGGCCCAGCCGGCCTTACCGCCGGCAGGGATCTGGCAAGGGCTGGGGTTAGGACCCTTATCATAGAGCAGAACAATTACTTAGGGGGCGGATATTGGGTAGGAGGCTATATGATGAATCCAGTCACCGTGAGGGCACCAGCACAAAAGGTATGGGACGAGCTTGGAGTGCCATACAGAAAAATAAATGAAGGATTATACGCAACATGGGGTCCACATGCATGCAGCAAGCTGATAGGCGCAGCCTGCGATGCAGGAGTACGCTTTTTGCAACTAACCAAATTTGATGACCTCGTGCTCAAGAACAAGCGAGTAGGCGGTGTGGTAGTCAATTGGATGCCGGTCTCGGCTCTGCCAAGAAACATCACATGTGTTGATCCAGTCGCGCTCGAAAGCAAGATCGTAATCGATGCTTCAGGACACGACTCAGTTGCTGTTAGACGCCTGATGGACCGCGGCTACGTCAAATGGAAAGGCATGGATCCAATGTGGGTTGAAGGGGGCGAGGACGCCGTAGTCAACTACACAGATGAAGTATTTCCAGGTCTAATTGCAACAGGCATGTCTGTTACCGAAACACATGGCCTTCCAAGGATGGGGCCGACGTTTGGTGCCATGCTCCTATCCGGCAAGAAAGCGGCCGAGGTTGCATTGGGCAAGCTCAAGGAGATGCCAAGTCCGCCCAAACTGAGGGCGAAATAATCTTTTATATATTCTTACTTTTCCAATTTTTCCTTGATAATTGGATCCTCCTCGCTATATTCACATCTATCAGACTGCTTCAGTGCCAGCAGTTGATGCCAAGATAGTGGCTGAGGAGATTGACAAGATTTTACCAATCTGCAAGATAGACATCAGGCCGCCGCCGCCATTTAAGTATGAAGAGAACGTGATTGAGTGTGCAAAGATAGCAGACATAAAGCAGCCATTTGAAAGGCAGCCAAACCATGAACAAGACAGCAAGTTTATGATGATGATGACTAAGATTCCGCTGTACGATGGTTTTGTTATGCAAAAGAAGCTTGCAGAAATGATACCTACTACAGAAATTAGTCTAGCTCATATCCATATCATATTCACTAGTCTTTTGACATGCACTTTTGATGAGGACGATTGGCGCTACCATGGCCGTGCTGTCATATGCGGCACACCCTCGATCGTTTCTACAACCGGCATAATCGAAGCTCTTGCGAAACCCCGAGAATTCTATCTTACTCAGATGCCTGGCGGTATGGAACAAGACGATGAGATGCTGAAGAAAAAATTCGCAGGAAGATTCATTGACTACGATGAGGGAGATAAAATTACTGCAGCATCCATAAATTATGCTCTGCAGGCGATATTCTTTTTTATCACTAACGGTGAGCCTTTTTGTAATAACAAAGATTGTAGACTTCTTAACGCACACTGGCAGGAGGATCTGATACACACTATTAGAAAAAGGACATTATGCAGTTATCACAGGAATCTGGCAAATAAATTATCAAAGGGTCAGCCAATGGCTGGAAAATTTTAGCCATGCAGCCCATTTGAGTTGAGTTTTCGCTTTCTGTCACCCCTCTTCATACAATCATATTCATGCTTTCAATCCGTTCCGAACGAATTATTAAGAGGTATCGAAATTGTGATTTTGTAGTTTGTCCGACAGCCAATCAGGCAGTTTTAGGGATCAGAACCACTACGATGTAATAATTATTGGCTCTGGACCTGCCGGATATACTGCTGGTATTTATACCTCCCGCGCTAACCTAAGCACACTCATTATATCAGGCACCTTGCCTGGCGGCCAACTCATGACTACAAGTGAAGTAGAAAATTATCCTGGCTTTCCAAACGGCATATTTGGACCTGAATTGATGATGAATATGCGTCAACAGGCAGAAAGATTTGGCGCGGTAATTGTCGATGACGAGGTGCTCAAAGTTGATTTCAAGAACAGACCATTCACAATCACCACTCATGCCGAGACATATACTGCAGAAGCAACCTTAGTATGCACAGGTGCGTCCCCTCGAAAACTTGGTATTCCTGCAGAGCAGCAATTTAGCGGCAGAGGAGTCTCATATTGCGCAACTTGTGATGGCCCCTTTTTCAAGGGCGAAAACATTGTAGTTGTCGGTGGCGGTGATACTGCAATGGAAGAAGCAACATTTCTGACAAAGTTTGGTAAGTCAGTCAGGGTGGTTCACAGACGCGACTCTCTGCGTGCTAGCAAGATCCTTCAGCAAAAGGCCCTTGAAAACCCAAAGATCGAGTTCATCTGGAATAACGTTGTGGCAGATATCAAGGGCAACAATAAGATTTCAACTGTCTTGGTCAAGGACATCAATACTGGCAAGGAAAGAACCATCGAGACAGGTGGCCTCTTTGTGGCAATTGGTCACGAACCCAATACTGCAGTTTTCAAGGGACAACTAGAGCTTGACGATAAGGGCTATATCGTCCTGAAGCACCACACAAAGACAAGCGTTGAAGGCGTGTTCGCCGCTGGAGATGTTCATGATCATAGATACAGACAGGCCGTAACTGCTGCAGGCTTTGGCTGTATGGCAGCAATTGATGTCGAAAAGTGGCTTTCTGAAAGAAAGCATAGCTGAAAAAATATGTATAAAATGATCGTGAGTTTGGTACAGCACTTTTCGGTATTGTATTGGTGTACGCATGTAAGCTAAAGAAGCCTTCAGTTCAGGAGTAAGCCGGTTTGGAGAGATATTTTGCACTCTTAAGAGCACTGTTATATTCCTGCTCGGTTAGGACATTTTCTCTAATGTAGAGACTCCTGAATTTTCTGCCGTCATCTGCGAAAATGCCAACAATATTACCATGATCAAGGTTATGTGCCACCTTCAACATTGAAGCCATCACAGATCCTGACGAAGGGCCAACAAGCATAGTCTCCTTTTCAACAAGCTGCCTTACGGCTTCAAATGAGTCCCTGTTAGTTGCAGTCATCCACTCGTCTACGACATCGAGACGCCGCTTGAAAAGCTCGGGAATTGCTGATTCTTCAAAGTTTCGCAAGCCCTGCAGAAGATGGTTCTTTTGCGCCTGTATCGCAATGGCGCGGACATTCTTGTTCTTTTCCTTCAGAAATGTTGCGGTGCCAGTTATTGTACCTCCTGTTCCGCAGCCGGTAAGAAAGTGAGTGACGGTCCCCTTTGTCTGCTTCCAGATCTCAGGGCCAGTGCTCTCATAGTGTGACAAGAAATTGGTGTCGTTATCATACTGGTTTGGCATGTAGTAAATGTCAGGCCTTGGTTTGGAAATGGCCTTTGCAAGCGCAATGCTCTGGTCTGTGCCGGCGCCTACCCGGGGGCACAAATCGTCAGATGTTTCATGGAGAGTCGCGCCCAGACTGCGTAGGATGTTCTTTGTTTCCTCGCTCACCTTTTCAGGTATAACAATTTCTACCTTGTATCCAAGTGCAGCTGCTATACCTGTTAGTGCAATACCAGTGTTGCCGGATGAAGGCTCGATAATTATGCTCTTGTCCTTCTTCAAGATTCCCTTCCTTTCTGCATGCTTTATCATCCAGTATGCTGCCCGATCTTTTACAGAGCCAAAGGGATTATGCCACTCTAGTTTAGCATATAGCTTTACATTCTTGGTAGAAAATGACCTAAGCTCAATCAGTGGTGTGTGTCCTATTTGTTCGACAACATCAGGTCTTGCATATGCTGTCAATTTTTTTTATTTCGCCTTCTTTATTACGAATTCAAGATCTTTATCATTTTTATTTAACGATATCAGCTGATGTCCGTTGCGATTGACCCACCTTGAAATGTCCTCTTCAGACTCAGGGTCATCTGCAACTATCTTGAGCGTATCACCTATCTTGAGGCGTTCGACCTCCATCTTAGTGCGGAAGACTGGCTCAGGACAGTAAAGTCCCCGTACGTCAATTGACTTAGTAGATGAGTTACTCATAGTAGCGAATCACGTAAAATTATAGCTTCATGATATTAAATGTTACAGTTGTTACCGGAAAAGGTCCCGCTCCTTTGCCCTCAATAGCGACTTGACGGATGTTTTTGACGCTTTTTCAAAGATATAGCCTCGGACTATTGCCACCGGCGTGCCTTCGGCCTTGCCCATTACAAGCTCAGCCGCAGAAGCTATCTCGTCTGCCACTGCAATCTCGGTTACTCTCAATTTTCTGCCATACATGTCATATGTTCCGATGTAACTCTTGATTGGGTTTATTCCTGCTATGCCTATTGCAACATTTGTTTGGCCGTTTCTAAACGTCCGGCCAAAGGTATCGGTTATGATCACTGCTATTTCCTTACCGATTTTTTTCTTTACCGCGTCTTGGATCCTGCTTGCAGACTCATCGGGGGCAACTGGTAATAGCACCGCCTTATCACCTTCCACATTGCTTTGGTCTACACCAGCATTTGCACAAACAAAGCCGTGCTTTGTTTCTGATATAATTATACCATTTTTTGCACGCAAAATTTGTATTGATTCCTTTAATATTAGCTCCATCAAGCGTGGATCTTTATCATGCTCCTTTGCCATTCTAATCGCCTTTGTCGAAGGCTTAATGCGAGCAAGATCTACAATACGCCCTTCTGTTTTTGATACAATCTTGTGCGTGACAACAAGAATATCACCATTCTGGATCTTTATTTGGCTATCAGCTATTGCTTCAAGGATTGCTGCGCTAAGATCGCTGTATAGCTTAGTGTCATCTGAAATTCGAATAGAGGTTATCTGTATCAACTGCAGTGATTGAAATAGAGGAGTTAAAAAATGAGTTGGTTGCTAATGCCTTCTGCTTGCTGCATTTATCAATACGGCTTCACCAAAATTTTTTTTTAACAAGTTCAGAAGTAGGCTCAGGTCGCGCTTGTCAATAGAATCATCGGCCTTTTCTCTCACCATGTCTACAGGGCAGAATCCTACCGTGTAGCCAGCTAGAGCAAATAGCTTCAAGTCATTGGCACCGTCCACTACCACCACAGTATCTTCCTTCCGGATATCCCATTGTCTTATCGTGGGCCTAATTGCAGCTGCCTTGTCGGATGTGACATTCATTATCACATCCTCCAGTTTGCCATCCTTGAATACTAATTCATTAGAGAATATCCTATCGATTCCAAGCTCCTCTTTCAGCCTGTCTGTGATTATTGTGAAGCCACCGGATACTGCAATCATTTTCCATTCCGCCTTCTTGAGCGCAGAGCAAAGCTCTTTTGCGCCTGGCATTATTGGCAGGCTTTCACCTATCTTCTTGGCGTCTTCGTAGCTAATCCCCCTCAATGCTTGCACTCGGCGTCTGAGTCCCTCTTCCCAGTTGATCTCGCCTCTGATGCCGGCGTTTGTGATATCCCAGATCTCTTTCTCTTTTCTCGGACCCATGACCTGAGCTAAAACTGGAAGGTACTCAGCGTTAAGCAGAACACCCTCCACATCAAAGATAATCAGCATAGTAGTTGCTTATGCAAAACAAATTCCCGTCAGTATATTAAGCTTCTCCACGTATTTTTTGCTATTAATATTATATTATTAATGTGCCTTTATCGTCTTTTGTCTCTTGTTGTTAAGGTAGTCTGTCAACAGCACTTTATCAATCTCCGCAGGGTTGATGTAGTATGATCGCCCCTTGACATACTTTTCCATTTCATTGACATACCCAAGCAAAGAGTCCTCTTCGCTGATCATTATGGTATCAATTTCAATATTTTTTGAGTGGACTTTTTTTGCCTCTATAATAGTACGTTCGCCAATATACTGGTCGACTTGTCTGTAACGGTAGCAAAGGTACACGAGCTCCCCTGATGCAACGTCAAGATTCATACTATGATCGTGCTTGACAATATCAAGGGTCTGCCGGTCTGGTGTGTAAAAGTGGGAATAAGGTCTCTGTGACATTATTTTGTCCTGCTCGCTTTTGTCATCTATGAAGCATGCGCTGGGGTGACCATCCGTCACTAGTACTAGGCGCTTGTTAATGGCGCCGTCTTTTTGCAATATCTTGTTTGCTAGCCTGAACGCGGCTTGGTAGTTAGTATAGTGCAAAAAGTCAGAGCCAGGCTCAAAGGTTTTTAGATAAGGTATGTCATGCGGTTCCACCTTAGATGCAAGCGCTCCAAACCCGACAATATAGACTGAGTCGGAGGGAAAGAAATTACGGTTCAGTAAATAGAGACTCCACAGTGCACGCTTCGCAGCCTCAATTCTGCTCATGTCTCCATACATTGATGAATACCGCATAGTGGAGCTGAGGTCGATACAGTACACTACTGCGACACGGACATCCTGAATTGTTTCGTATTCTTCAAAGTCATCCACATCAATTTGGAGCGGCAGCTTCAGACTGCCGCCATCCTTCACCGTGCGCTGGATTGTGTTCAGCAGCGACTTTGGGACATTAAGCAACCTGATGTCATCACCTGGCTCATACTTTTTAGTAGTATCCAGCACAAGTGATCCCAATCCAAAGTTCTGTGATTCATGCGTGCCGTATTCGCCGGCCTTGAGAGCCTTCATTACATCACTAAGTATCTTGCCCCCTATTGCAGTAAAGCCCTTAGCGCTAAGCCACTTTGGAGAATCCTTTAGATAGCCCCTTTGCATAAGGTATGCAACGAAGGGCATGCCATAATCATCTCCGCTTTCGTCCCTTGAATCAGTCAGCGATCCCGACCTCTGCTCTTGTTGGCTGAGTTCTTGCTGTTTTGGAAGCGATGACATCACACCCTGAAGGGTCTGCTCAAGTTCCTGCAGGCTAGGCGTCTTTTCCTTTAGTGCCTCTCTTCCTATTGCCTTGAGCAGTTTATCTAGCATATTGCGGGGGAGATCATGCTGACCTTGGCTGTCCTGCCTTTGCTCCTGCTCCTCTTTATCGAGAGGAAAGTATGTGAATTTCTTGCTGCCGAGTGCAGTATTATGCAAGGTCATAAGTGTTGTTATCCTTTTTGTCCAATAGTGGAGGCTGTGTGTGCCGCAAGCCTTCAAGTATCACCTCAGTCATAGATGCCGTAAACTCCCCATTCAAGTCCTCGCTCAGTAAGATATTGTCTGTCTTTATCCCAAGCCGTAGAGCTTGCTCGATCAGGTCTTTTTGCTCTTCTTGTACTCTAGCAATGGTTTCCTTCACCGCATGCTTGAGTGCAGGGAACTTAGAGAGCTGTGACTCATAGTCGGAGTCGACCTTATTGCTGCCGCCATCACCAACTATTGTTTGCGAAACTTGAAATGTCTTGTTCTTTGCAAAATCATTCTTGACTTTTGTCAACTGTTCTGGCGCTAGCTTTTGAATGTAATCAAGTGATACTTCCTTCAGCGCGCTTTCTATTATAGAATCAAGCACATTCTTTCTGTTCTGGCGAGTGTCTTCCATTTCACCAAGCTCAAATTTGGATGATTGGTGGATGCAGTGGATGTCACAAAAGCGCGGAATTGCCTTAATACCATACATAATGGAGCGTGTACGTTCCGCTTCTCCTACCACCATCTCCATCGAATGCACCGACATTCTAACGCTGACTCCCTTATCATGGTTTATATCGTGGTGCATACGAGCCATCTGTGTTATCTTAGCTATCGTTTTTATCATAAATACAGGCAACATAACGTTCTTGGCATCTGCAATCTTTGCTTCCTGAATAACGATAAGCATCTCGTCTTCTACAGTCTTGGGATAGTGCGTGTCGATATGGCTTCTCAACCTATCAAATAACGGCTCGATTATCTTGCCTGAGTGCGTGTAGTCGATGGGGTTTGCAGTTGCAATTATTCTGACATCAGGTTTGAACACGATCGGATACGCTCCTGTAGTAAACTTGCCCTCTTGAAGAACGCTAAGCAGGGACACCTGCTTGCGTGGATCGAGTACCGGCAATTCGTCAATACACAATATGCCATGTCTTGCCTGCAATAACTGGCCTGCAGAATATGACTCGATATTGTAAAGCTCTACTCCCTTTTTGGCTATCTTGATTGCGTCAATTTGTCCAACCAGATCCTTGACTGAAATGTCCGGCGTTGACAGTATGTACTTGTACCTGTCTGCGCCGCTTACCCAGTCGATCTTGGTCTCAAGCTTGTCCGCTCGAATGATATCCTCGCATTCTGGCGATACCGTGAATTCGGGTTTAGTTCTAGAGATTTCAGCATCGGTCAAGAGCGCGATTAATTCATCTTCTGGAATTAATATAGGAATATCGCTTGTTATTGTACCCCTTACTATAGGGATTGGCGAGAGGAGGTTCTGTGCTATCGCCTCTGCAATCTTGGTCTTAGCTTGTCCTATCTGGCCAACAAGTAGCATATCGTGGCCAGACAGGATTGCTCTATTGATGGCAGGAACCACGTCACTGTCGTAGCCGATGATGCCCGGGAATGGGTGTTCCCCTTTTTTCAGCTTGGCAATCAGGTTGCTTCGCATCTGCTCTTGAACAGTGACATACCTGTAGCATATATTGAGTAGATCTCCGAGTGTCCTAATTTGCTCATAATCCTCTGGGACACCTGACATTATTTCACTATACTTTGGTTTCGAAGTATAAGAGCGATGAACTGTTTCCTGTATTCTGGAGCTCATATTGAAGATGGAGGTTTCTTAGTCAACACAAATTTAAAGATTGTTAGAACTCAACACGGGTTTTTTGATAGCCAGCTCTGGTATTTGTAATTTTCCTCTACGCTTGCTCTTTTACCATTTAGATGGCTTATCATCCAGCAATTTTTTAAAGTCTGATTACATCCTCTCAATAAGATTGTTTAGCCACTAGGGGCACAGCCCATATTAGTAAGTATAATGTATTGCTGAATCGATGCCTTCCAATAACCAAATTTTTGATCAAAAAGCTTGTGAATTCATAGTGAAGATCTAAGGCTCGTACAAATGGCAATATTGTAAATTTTACAAAGTTATTGGCCTGTTGGATCCAGCATGGTTTTTATTGCCGAATATTGTTTCGTGATTTTAGTTTGTCTGCGTCCGAGTATAAACATATCCTCAGAATCGCTGGAAAGGACATTGAGGGCGGCAAGAAATTGATTGTTGCGCTTAGTGAAATTAAAGGAGTAGGTTATAATTTTGCTCAAGTGTTGATTCAGTCGCTCAACATTAACCCTAACATGCGTGTTGGTCTTTTGACTGAAAACGATATCCGCGAGATAGAGCAGGCAATCTCCAACCCTGCTAGGGCAGGGATCCCACAATGGTACCTCAACCGGAGGAAGAATATGGATGACGGCTCAAACAACCACATGATAACTTCGGATCTCGATTTTGCTGCTTCAAATGATATTGAGCGCGAAAAGCTCGTAATGAGTTGGCGTGGATATAGGCACATGTTTGGACTAAGAGTAAGGGGCCAGTGTACCAGAACCACGGGCAGAAGAGGTGGAGCAGTGGGAGTCAAGAAAGTCAAGGCTATGCCTGGAGTAGCACCGGCTGCACCAGGAGCAGAAGCTGCTCCTACTCCTACTCCTGCTCCTGCTGCTGGTGGTGGTGGTGGGGGTACAACCAATCCAGCCCCACCATCAAAGGAGCCAGCCAAGAAATAGACGATAGTGGTGCTAAATGGGAGATCCTCGTAAGGCAAAGAAAACCTTCCACAGGCCCAGAATGATCTGGACTACAGACCAACTGAACGCAGAGCTTTATATCATGGGCTCCTATGGCCTTAGGAATAAGCGTGAGCTTTGGAAGGCCCAGACGGAGGTTGCAAGGATCAGGAACCAAGCTCGAGCTCTTTTGGCACTCTCAGCCGAACTGAGAGCAGAAAAGGAAAAGAGACTGCTGAACTTTTTGAACAGGCTTGGTCTAACAAGAGAGGGTGCGACACTTGATGACATATTGAACCTGAAAATCGAAGACCTGCTAGAGCGGCGCCTTCAGACAATAGTCATGAAAAAGATCGGCACCACATCACCCTACCAGGCAAGGCAGATAGTGAGCCATGGCCATGTCTCTATAGGCAACCGCAAAGTGAACATACCAGGCTACATAGTTAAGGCGGAAGAGGAACACCAAATAATGATCCATATTGAAGTCCCTGGCGCTGCTGCAGTGCAGCCGGCGTCGGCATCATAAGAGTGCCTTTAATGTTCTGAGAAAATGTTGGCATTGGAGATACAATGGAGATACAATATGTGTATATCCATATTGTCATATGATAAACCCTAAATCGATATCATGTTTAACGACACAATGTTCAATGTCTATGAGATGGATGCAAGGGGACATAGTTGCCTAGATTTCGGATTATAAGCACAATATATTCCGGCAGTTGAAGTCATTCCGTTTGCAAAATCCGCAATTACAAGAAATAAATATTTTAACCATTCAAAACTGAATATTTAAACAAAAAAGAAAAAAGAGAGATATAGGTAATTTCTTATTGTGGATGCTCACCTGCTGATGTCCGGATGCTGCCGCCGCTGCTGGAGTATGATCCAATTGGGACATCGGGGAAGCTTTCGTTCATCCTTTGCTCCGCCACTGCGCCTGCCTCTGCAAGTATTCTGTCCACTTCTTCTCCACTTGCGTCAAAGGCAAATGAGCTGTGACCCAGAGATCCTGCGCTCATCATGATGTCGCTGAACACGCCATTAATTTCTCCAAGTTCTCTGTCTACTTCCGGCATTACTCCTCCAATTCCTGTCCTCACTTTTGTCAGTGCACCCATTGCAGGACCGATTGCCACCATAACATCTCCAAGATCGATAGTGGATTCCAATCTGAGCTGTATCTGTTCCAGCGCGATCTTGAGCTGTGAGATCATCTTGGTTGTCTTTCTCACTTGAGCGATCTCATTTGAGATCATCTTGCCCTGCTGAATATCATGTTTCTGAAGAGCATAAACAGTTTGGTTGAAGAGAGATCTTTCTTTGCCTCGTAGTTTCTCCAGAATCGTCTCTAGCTTTTGGTTCTGTGCCTGAACCTTCTTCTTGGCAAGCTCGATTCTCGGTTTAAGTGGTTGTGCTTGACCGACATTCTGCTTTATCATTTCAGACACTGTTGGTTTATTGTCTTTTATCCAGTTGCTGCTGAAGCTTGTCATAGCAACTAACCAGCGATAATGGCGTTAAATAGAAACGTCATAATTGAATAACCATCTAGTTATATTTTGTAGACATACTTAGCTGGCTACGCAACTGGGTTGGAAAAGCTATTAAATGCAATGATATACGCTAGACTAGCATTATGGGAAGGACAAAGGTAACAAAGAGTGAGGATAGCTCTCAGGAAGAGGGACTTCCCAAATGGGCAGAGGACGAGATAAGATCTGCCCAGTTTGGCCAGCCCGAAGTAATAACAAGGACCGGCTACTTCCTTGACATTTACGAAAGTGATAACAAAGTCGATATCCAGGTCTACGAACAGATGCCGGATGGCAGAACAATCGTTGAGGGGCTAGACGTCCCCAAATCAATGAAGATGTCGGATTTTATGAAGGGCTTTGTATATGAGTACAAGATCAAAGTGTTCATGGCTAGCTTGAGTGCCAAAGTAGTCGAGCTCCTTAAGACGAAGTTTGGCCTTGACATGATGGCAATATATCGTTTTGAGTTGCAGGAGCTACAACTGATGGATGTCGAATCTGACCTACCTGCTACATCCTCTTCTCCTGTGGAGGAGGATATTGAGGACGCATAATCAGTGAAGGTGGTGGCATTACACATTGATCCCACTGGTTCACTACCCCCCACGGTAGCATGTACTTGAACCACACGCCACCACCCAATCCTTAATGAACGAGACTATTATTTCCAAGCAGTACGAGTTTTGCGTAGCAAGTGTCCACTATTCTCTTTGAGTCAAGCACATGTCAGTTTAATTTTAGCACTCGCCACCTCCATCATTTGGGGTTGCAATTTTTCTCGACTCTACAACATGGCTTACGATGGTCAACTTCCATTTATATCCCCGTCTCAAACGATTCAGAAGAGAGACTAGGTAACCCAAGTACCGTGAATTACATCTAAAATCTGATGCGGAACTTGCGACTTCGTATGTTGCCGAGATAGATCCGGCGTTTACTATGTGAATCAAATTACTGCAGAGAGCCATCTAGCAAAGATAGATTTACATCTAACAGATCTTGCCATGATAGTTTGTAGTCGTAATTGATTCAATTTACTAATGCGAGGCTTGTTGATACTTTTGAAGAAGGAATGTGTTGCAAACATATGAAAATTGTGCTGTAGGCTTGTGGAGTAAGTACTTACTTTTGTTTGCTAGGTTAGATAATTTCTTATCATATCCTTGATATAAGAATGAATAAAATTACGTGAACCTCGCCTTGTAAAATCCAAAGCAACTTCTTGTATTATAATGCCAAGTCTTTGTGATATCTGTTACCTAGCAAGGAAACCTCAGGTATTCTTTATGGCCAGCCCCCGCCCTATTGTGTAAGGCTACTATCATTCTCCGACTTTTTGTCTTGATTTCCTTTGATTGGCTGCCGGATATTGGGAGCTGGAACCCTGTATACAGTGATCTTCATGAGAGCGATCCAACAAAGGACGAGTGGCACGTGGTAACTAGCTATCCTCCACGCAATAATCACGTTCAATTGTGAGTCTGTGATCACGTCGTCAAGGTTTGGTATGCCACTCAGATTTGCAAGATATGCCCAAATACCAAGTTCGGCAAGCCCTGAGCCCCCTATTGTTATTGGCAGGTTTGCCACTGCCGTTGATGCTGAGGTAGCCATCAATGAGTCAAATAAGCCGATTCGTGGTTCGACTGCATTGGCAAGAACCATAAAGGATATGCCATAAAAAATAAATGCAATAACGGTTATTGCTATTCCAACCGCAAATGTGCGGATGGATTTCTTGGAGTTGAAAATTTCCCGGCTCATACTACACAGGTCTGCAATAGCAATGTTAGATGTATTGATCAGGTTCTCGGCCCTTTTTTTTGACAAGAACTTTTCCACTATCCTTTGAGAAAATGAGGGTAGGCGAAGGGTTCGTTTGGCAGAAAAGATGATAAGTCCCAACCAGACGGCCAAGGTTGGAATTGTTATCAGAATTACAGCCAATCCAACAACGCTTCCTCCCCGGTAAATAGCCAGCGCGCCAGCTATAAATGCCAGCACCGAGCCAACGAATACATCTGCAATTATCTCCATGGTCGTTACCCATGCGGCCTTGCCTGGTGGAACGCCGTTTTTTGACAGCCATGCTATCCTGACTAATTCTCCACCTACATAAGAGGGGGTAGTCTGGGTAACGAATTCGCCAGCCAGCCTAGCAGCTACAGTCTTGCCTGTAGACGCGACGTCGTAACCAAGAAAATGTTTGATAAAATACTTGAATCGTAGTGCTTGCAGCAGCATTTTGATGATCGCTGCAGCTGCCGCAGCTAGAAATGGTACAAATCCTACAGCAAGAATATCCTGAGGTGATACGTTAGCAGTAATAATCAGGATAATAAAGGGTACCACACTTGCAGGGATGGCAACAAGTCGCCAGTTCAACTACTATAACTCTGCCTTTGATGCAAGGTAGTACTATAATAAGGAATGTATAATCCTTTTAGGCTGCTTATGCACAATTTTTATGCAAATCCGATTTTGGCAGGTCCATAAAAATAGACATATTATAATATGTTAGGGATTCATCTATGACTATGAACATAGCATACAATCATCAATCACTTTTTGTTATAATAGAGCATGTTACTTGGCTACTGTGTAACTAACTGCCTACTAGTTAGAATTGTAAGCATACATTAGGCTTAAACGTTGTGAGGTGTTGTGTTTTAACCTAATCAGTATGTATTGCATACTGTATAGTATGATATCTAGAGAAAAATAAAGAAGAAGAAAAAACATGAAAAGAGTGTTTATGTCTCAGTAGCAGAGCATATTCTGCTCTGCTACTGCTACTCCGCTTCTCCTGCTTATGGTGCTACTGTTCCTGCTCCTGTTCCGTTTTCTGGTGCTATTGTTCCTCCCCCTCCAGGTGGCTGGGGTGATATTGTTCCTTCGTCGGGTTCTATTGTTAATGTTTCATTCTCGAATGGAAATACATCGCCTCGATCAGGAAATATCGGTCCTCCTCCGCCTCCTGTTTCATTAGTTGGCGGAAATGTCATTCCCTCACCAGGATCTATTGTTAATGTTTCATTCTCGAATGGAAATACATCGCCTCGATCAGGAAATATCGGTCCTCCTCCGCCTCCTGTTTCATTAGTTGGTGGTGTTGTTCCTGTATCGTTAGCTGGCGGTGTTATTGGTC
>JAICPK010000119.1 GCA_025929855.1 Nitrososphaera sp. | reverse complement strand
GTTTAGCTCACGAGAGTTCAAGAAAGAGCGCATAAAATATTTTGTCTAGTGCATCTAGTCAGCTTTCAGAAGAGTCTACTGCTCTAATAGCCTGTATGTCATTTTCAATGACAACCTGCAATAATCCTCTGATGAAGATATATGGTTTGCAGAAGATATCTCAGTTTGCGCTCTCATCTAGCAACAGGCTCAACATAAAAGTTCTTTTCGTACATCTCCTCCATTCTTTCAATTTCAGTGCTATTGAGGTACTTGCCATCTGACAGCGATGTAAATAGTTCTATTTCTTCAATACTTACCATTGTAGGCAGTATGACTGAAATTTGCCCTTGAGACAGTATGAACTTAATTGCGAGTTCTGTGGTGTTCCATCCCTTGCTGCTTGCAAGAGGTCTCATATTCTCTATCTTTTGCATCGCCTCAATGATGAACTCTTGCTTTCTAAAGCTGCGGTGGTCATTCTTGTCAAACTTTGTATCCGTATTGACCTTGCCAGTAAGTAAGCCTGACGCATCGGGAACTCTTACCATTATGCCGACATTGCGCCGTTCTGCTGCTTGCATAAAGTCTCGTGCAGGGTCCTGCTCTAAAATATTGTAGACCGTCTGGAGGCATGTAATGTTCCTTTTTTCGACAGCTTCTAAGCCTTCGTCCTTCCACCCTATCGCGGGTCCAAGCGCCACCCCGTGGCTCTTGATCGTGCCTTTTTTGACTAGGTGTTCAATATAAGCAAAGAGCTTGTCGTTTTCTATTGCATCCATCTTGGGATTGTGGAGGCTATAAACATCTATGTAATCAGTCTGCAGACGGTCGAGGCTCTGGCTAAGAGCAAACTGCAAAAATTCTTGGTTATGCTTTTGTGGCAGTTCACTGTGTCCTATTTGTTTGGCGCTATACATGTCATAGCCCCACTTTGTAGAATAGACTACTTCGTTGCGCATATCCTTGAACACTTGCCCTATAAGCTTCTCGCTTTTCCCTTTGCCGTATATGTCTGCAGTCTCGAAAAAGTTGATACCCAAATCATAGGCACGCTTTAGCATCCTGATCGCTTCATCATCGTCGATCTTTTTTCCCCACCAGTCGAGCCCTATAGTCCATGCACCAAAGCCAATCTCGCTTACCTTTATTCCACTCTTACCCAAAGTTCGGTATTTCATACCGCTATAGATAGCACTCCCTTTACTTCAGATACTATTGTGTTGAATTGCAGATCATCCATTATAGGTCTGCCGCCGCTTACATCCATGTCAAGCGGGATCCATGATCTGCAGCCAATCCATTCAGGCTTATTTTCAATCAATATCGGTCGCTCAAGTTTGAAAACACGTAAAAGTATTACACTCATAGGCTTCTTTGGATTGTAATCCATCCTTGCATTAACATAGCTTTCGTTCCAGATGTGGTACTTTGCAAGCATCTTAAGAGTAATGCGGTCCGTTATTTCTTTGACTTCTACCGATTCTGCATAACTTGTAATCCTGTTGGTTCCGAGAGCTGGTTGATCCTTTAGCACTTCTTCAAGCTTATTTGCATAGTCAGCCTGCAAATGATCTCTTGACTGATGTTCGTACGTTGGAAATAGCAAAAATCTGTCGTGCCTGACTTTGAAGCCCTGGCGGTATTCCAGTATGCCGCCCTTCCGTAAAAGCAGAATCTGCCTGCCGTCTTCAAGAGCCCTGCAGACGACAGCCCATTCTTTCAGCGCCTGCATAATTATCCTAGACTTTTAATGATGTCCTCTACTCCCTTATAAATGCAGACAATCATGGGAGTGTCACGGATAATATACTTGCTCACTTTGGTTTCGCGCAGCTGAATTATCAGTTCCTGAAACGCCATCAGATCCATAGTTTCAAAGGCGAGCATGAAATCCTGATCATCAAGGCCAAAGGAGTAAGTGGTGTTAAGCCTGATCTGTGGAAACCTTCGTCCCACTAAGATATGCTCCTCCATCATTTTCTTGCGCTCTTCAAAAGGAAGTAGGTACCATTCTCTTGACTTAACAAATGGATAGACAATACAATACTTCATAGGCTGCTCGTCTGTCATAAACCCTGGCGTAATCTTAGATGAGTAGACAGACTGTCTTGTTGCAGAGAGGAAAACATATGAGGGCAGCAAGTATTTTCCAAGGACAGTTGAATAGATCTTGGATGTCATTACCTGCGTCTTTTCTAGAGAGTTAGAAATCATCCATAACATGAAGTCGCTATCTTCGCGTAGGCCTAGAGTTGAATATGTCCTTACCTTTATCTTAGTGTTGGCAACCTCAATTAGGCTAGAAAACTCTTTGGCCGCTTCCTCCTTGCCTATTTCATTTAGCCAGCGCCACTTGGGATCCACTCTGAAGAATGAGAAATTGAGAAATATTGCTGCTTGGGGCTCTTCTGACGTGGATGGTTCTGCAGCCATGTGGATAGAAGTAAATTTTACTGGGGCCTAATTTTTACTTGTCTTCTTCTATGCCTAGCCAGGTGTAACCCTTCGCTTCCAGTTCTTCAGCCAGCTCTTTGCCGCCTGATTTGATAACTTTACCTCTTGCCACTACATGGACATAATCAAGCTTTTTGAGGTAGCGAAGGATTCTGGCATAATGAGTGATTACAAGCACGCCGGCGCCCGTGTCAATCAATTTGTTTATTGCCTCCGCAACTGATTTGACCGAATCGATGTCCAGACCCGAGTCCGGCTCATCTAGAATCGCGATATTCGGTTTGAGAACTAGCATTTGCATGACTTCTGACCGTTTCTTTTCGCCACCGGAGAAACCTTCATTGAGGTAACGGCTTAGAAACGAAGGATCGAGTCCCACCGCGTCGAGGTTCTTTTTGACATACTCGTGGAATTCGCGAACTGTAATGAAAACCTCCCTGTTTTGTTCTTCCCCAAGAGACTTATTCAGAGTGTTGTAGGCGTTTCTCAAAAAGTGGCTGTAGCCAACTCCTGGAATCTCTATCGGGTATTGAAAGCCAAGAAAGAGGCCCTTTCTTGCTCTCAGATCAGTTGAGAGATTAAGGATGCTCTCGCCCCTGACCAAGATGTCACCCGAGTCAATGTTATACTTAGGATGACCCATAATGGCATTCGCAAGCGTGCTTTTGCCAGACCCATTTGGGCCCATAATGGCATGAACTTCTCCCTTGTTGATGCTAAGGTTGAGTCCTGTAAGTATCTCCTTTCCATTAATGCTCGTATGCAAGTCCTTCACCTCTAGAAATGACATATTATAACGGTGTTATATGCACTTTATATAAGTTTGTGCGCACTAATTTCGTAGCCAGTACTTGAAAGTAACTGCTGCATGTCATTTATCGTTGCTTCGAGAGTGGTTATCTGTTCATCATTATCTTCTTGAGCATATGCTCCCCGATTCTGCCAGATTAATGCTTATTTTGCGTAGATCCTGCT
>JAICPK010000004.1 GCA_025929855.1 Nitrososphaera sp. | reverse complement strand
TTGCCTTTCATCTTCACCAAGCCCTTGTTCGTGACGAATTTGGGTGACATCGAGAACGTCTGGCTGTAATACTGTTTATGTTCAAATGGATGCGAGCCAAGCGGAAGCGCTTCGCAATCAATCTGACTTTGCTTCATTTCCTCTGCGATCTTCTCATGTGCAGACAGTTTCTTTATTACTAAGGGATCGATATCTCCACTGTCATATTCTCCTTTGTCTGATTTAGCTTGAGCAAAATGAGTAGTTTTGTGCTCCACGAAGCGCGTACAATTCCACAGCCACAAATAAATTTATTCTATGCCCTTCCGATATAACGTGCGACACCTGACTTCTCGAGCTTTCTTGCTTTCCTAAGCACACTCCTCTCTAACTGGCGCTTGTATCTCTCTACGCTTATTGCAATGTCTGGATATTTTGTCCCTAAGATTTCGCAAGCAAGCACGCCAGCATTCCTGGCTCCATTTATTGCCATAGTCGCTACAGGCACGCCGGGAGGCATCTGAGCAACTGAAAGAAGTGAGTCAAGGCCATCAAGATTTCTCGTCTTGATAGGAACGCCAATTACGGGCACAACAGTTAGTGAAGCCACCATGCCTGGGAGATGAGCTGCTCCTCCTGCACCTGCGATGATTATCTTCATGCCTCTTTTCCTGGCGGTTGTAGCATAGCGAACCATCCTCTTTGTTGTCCTGTGTGCCGACACGATTGTGATTTCGTTAGCCACTCCAAATGAATCCAAGATTTCCTTAGCTTCATTCATTACGGGAAGATCAGAATCGCTTCCCATTATGATACCAACTAGAGGACCATTCATTCCCGCATTTCCTTGGCCAGTTTCGAAGTTAATTCAAATTTGTTTCTAGCATTTTCAGCTCGCCTAAGCGCTTCCTCTACCGTTCTGCCCGTCACAGTAATATGACCTAGCTTGCGCCCAGGCTTAGATGTTTTCTTGCCGTATACATAAAGTTTAACGCTTGGAACACTTAAGAGCCGCCTAAGACCCTTGATAGCATAGGATCCGCTCGAATGTTCATTTCCAAGTATATTAACCATAACTGCTGGACAAAGTAATTCAGGCTTGCTTAGTGGCAGGTCGAGAACAGCCCTCAGGTGCTGTTCAAATTGCGACACCGAGCAGGCTTCATTGGTATAGTGCCCAGAATTATGCGGCCTCGGGGCGATTTCATTAATCAAGACATCCGCCTTTTTTGTAACAAACATCTCGATTCCAAATATTCCTGCGCCTTTTAATACCTCCATGGTCATCTCCGCCATCCTTGTTGCCTTTAATTCGACCTCTTGAGTGATCCCTGCTGGAACTATTGAAGTGTCTAAAATGCCGTTTTTGTGTATGTTCTCTGCGACGGGGAACGACGCCACATCGCCACTAGGGTTACGGGCGACCATTATTGATATCTCTTTGGTAAAAGGGACAAACTTTTCCACCATTAGCTCATTTCCAGAAAAATAGTTAAAAGCCTCCGATACTTGTTCACGGGAGGTTATTAGAAAATTGCCACGACCGTCGTATGAGTTCTCACATGCCTTAAGCATAACAGGAAAGCCAAAGCTATCGCATAATTGGTACAGGTGATCCTCTGATCTAACTCGCTCAAAATCTGCGACATCAATCTTATGCTGCCTCAGAAAGGACTTTTGTCTAAATTTATTCTGGACAATATGGAGTGTTTCTGGTGCCGGCCTGACTGGATAACGTCTTGCTTCAAGAGTCCTTAGAGCCGCAGAATTTGCAAGCTCTATCTCATAGGTTAGAACATCGCTTTTTTCTGCTAATCGCATTATTGCGTCTTCATCTTTGAAATCAGCCACTATCTGCTCGTCTGCAATGCTTGAAGCAGGGCATCCTTCTGTTGGATCCAGAACAATAACCTTAAGTGACATCCGCCTCGCTTCGTGGGCAATCATCTTTCCAAGCTGACCTCCCCCTATAATGCCAACACGTATTGGTGTTTCTATGGCAAGAAGGTCGCTATTTACCATATCTGGCTGGATAAGATGATTAACAACATCGTTAAATGTCTTTCAATCACGACAGATATATTTTTTATTGCATCCAGATCTAATCAATGCAATCATGAGGCTGATGCGCAGTGGAAAGGTCAAGGACTTATACGAGCTTGACAACGGGAATATAATGTTCCATTTCTCAGATCGCATCTCTGCTTTTGACGTCAAGATGGCGACGCCGATTCCAAGAAAGGGTCAGGTTTTATGCAAATTTGCAGAATTCTGGTTTGATACACTTGAAACTCCTAATCATATGGTCAAAGTAGTCGCCGAGGATAAGATGGAGGTCAAAAAATTACAAATGATTCCTATCGAATGTGTTGTAAGAGGATACTTTTATGGTAGCTTTACCGAACGGTATAAAGAACGCTTGGGAAGAGAGCTTCCATCAGATTTCAGGCCAGTTTTGGGATCGAAACTGCCTGAGCCAATATTCGATCCTACCACGAAATCTGAAGATCATGATAGACCTATCGATCGTCACACAGTAATTTCTTTAGGCATTTTGTCTGACAACGACTATGATTTCCTTGAAAAGACATCAATATCTCTTTACAAGAAAATGACCGAAGTCGTTGATATGGCAGGATTTATCATAGCTGATGTCAAGTTCGAATTTGGTCTAGATGAAAGGGGCAACATACTCCTCGGAGACTCCCTTGGACCCGACGAATGCCGGCTATGGCTCAAGGCTGCCTACCAACCAGGCAAAACTCAGGAAAGCTATGACAAACAGCTGTTGCGGGATTGGCTAATCAAGATCGGATTTAAGGACGCAATAGAGAGGCTTGCCAAGGAAGGCAGAAAACCGCAATCTCCTGAAATCAGCCCGCCAGTGGTTAATGACTTGAGCAGGCGTTACATCTATGCCTATGAGCATATAACCGGTCGCAGGATTTAGCTCTTTTTTAGGACTAGTTATAATCATTCTTTGTTGGCATATAAAGTTGAAACCTTGCTTATACATCTAAAGTTAATTAGTTACTGTCAGATTTGTGTGCATAATATTTTGGTATATTTTTGGTATCTATCAGACTATTATGACATTCGTGATAACATTGACTAGGACATCATAATTTGAGTATTAAATAGACATTGACTGCATATCAAGTATAATAAAATTATAACTGTCAAAACATTTAACAACAAGGGCAAATAGAACTGATAATACTCTTTTTACTAAATCACGTATTCTTTCTTGCCGTCACCATGGTTGGAACGCTTTTTGAGAATGAGGTCAGGCTGAAAGGAGTGACCACACTAGGATATCAATCAGCTCATGCCCTAAATGACCCTGTTAGGATAAAGATCCTAGAGATCTTAAGTCATAGGCAAATGACTACAGAAGAGGTATACAAGATACTTCGTCGCGGCCGTCACAAAAAAGCCACAACTACTATCAGACATCATCTTGACATTCTGAAGAATGCCGGCCTCATCGAAGTCACAAAAATGGTGGAAGTGAGGGGTGCTGTCAGAAAGTATTACATGCCAACCCTCCGTGCTTTCAGCTATAATGTCCCAAATCTTGAAAAACAATACAAGCTCATAGGAGATACCAGTTCAAGGTTGGTGAAAGTTCTAAAAAGCATATTTGAAGACGAAATATTTGTTACAGAGATTAGTGGAAAGGAAACCTGCAATCTTTGCAAAGGCGACCACTACAAGGAGTACGTTGCATTTGAGATACTAAACACTGCTTTAGCTAAGACACTCCAAAGTGAAGAATATGCAATAATCAGTGGAGGAAAAAAGCACACCAAAAAATGAGATTATTCAAGCGTAATTCTAAATATCCCCTTTGTCTGTTGGTCCTGTAGTATTCTTACCAATTTCCTTGGCACGTCTGAAGACGCCTTGTCGCATAGAACTGACATCGTTCTCGGGCATACAAAATTTGTCTTGCGTATTACTATGTCATTTGAATTTAACATGCTGAGTCGCTCATCACCTCTACCTGATATAATGAATGATTCATCTCCAACCATTATCTCTATTTTTATTACTGACAAGTTTGATTTTAGCCTGTGCTTGAATGATTCGTCCAAATCAGCGCAGGCCTTGTTGGCTTTTACTCCAATTATGCAGTCGCCTCTAGGTGTCAGGTGCTCATCCTTCGTTATTTCAATAGTCTTGGCATGAAGAGATCGAATATTTGGGTGGCCGTAAAATATCACCTCATCCTGAACCATCGCTGTTCGTGCCACTATACGTTATTAAAATCATGCAAGGTTGCATTTGCTTTGGAGTATTCCCTCATAGGTAGGCTTAAATGGAACATTACAAAAAAATTAGATCGAATTGTTACCAGCAGCAGCGGGCTATGACAGAGCCATTACAGTATTTTCTCCAGACGGAAGACTCTACCAGGTAGAATATGCAATTGAAACCGTCAGACGTGGAACACTTGCAATAGGCGTTAAAAGTACTGATGGAGTAATCCTTGCAGTAGAGGAAAAAACGAGAAAGCTTCAGATATCAAATGTTACCCAAAAGATCTTTCAAGTGGATGATCACATAGGCGTCGCGGCTGCGGGATACATCCCTGACGCGCGCACTCAGGTGGACCATGCAAGGTTCTTTGCACAGAGCAACAGGCTGATATATGATGAGCCCGTAGATGTTGAAGGTGTTGCTAAGAACCTCGCAGACATGGCTCAGCAATTTACACAGTACGCAGGTGTCAGACCATTTGGCGTTGCTTTGATACTTGCAGGCGTTGACAAGAATGGTTCTGCCCTTTATCTGACAGATCCAAGTGGCACATACATAGGCTATGACGCCGTCGCTATTGGTGCAGGGAGCGATCAAGTGACTGAATTCCTAGAAAAAAGCTACAAGCCGGACATGGCTCTTGAAGAAGGCGCTGCTCTTGCCATAGAGTCAATATATCTGGTTAGTGAGGAAAAGACAAGCACTAGGCACTTGAAGATGGCGATAATCGATACCAAAGCCAAGACGATGCGAAAGGCAGAAGAAGATGAAATTCAAAGATACGCTGCAACTGCGAGAGATAGGGCCTCAAAGCGCGGGGCATGATAAAAGCAATTTATACACATCCTGCTAAATTGGATTAATAACAATGGTAGCGACAATAGGCACAAAAGCTCCAAATCTGGAGGTCTCGACCTGGATACAGGGAGAACCGACAAACATTGACAAGGAGAGAGGCAATGTCGTGCTAATTGAAGTATTTCAGGTCAATTGCCCTGGCTGCTTCCTTTACAGCATACCTGAAGTAATTGACATTTATAGAAGATATAGAGATAAGGGCCTAACAGTTCTCGGTCTTGCCACTGCCTTTGAGGATTTCGATAAGAACAACCTTGATAACCTTCAAAAGTTAGTCAGTACAGGCGAAGTCGTAGGAGAGACATATCGTGCGTTCAATGACACTGGCCAGATAAGAGATGGCAGTAAACTACCCTACAAAATACCTTTTCCTGTTGCTATGGACATGTTAGTCAAGCAATCTGTCTCACTGACACACAGTAAGGTCATGGACTTTATCGAAGCCAATATCCCCAGCTTTCGGTCGTATGCTGAAAAAGATAGACAGGTATTGATTCAGCGCGTAAAACAATATCTAAAATCAAAGGAGTACTCGGCTAAGACTTTTGATGAATATGCTTTACGCGGCACACCCTCCGTGATCCTTGTCGACAGAAAAGGAGTTTTGAGGGGAACCTACTTTGGACAAAATGGCTTTTTGGAAGGTGCAGTTGAAGAGCTGATAGGAGAGTAATGCCTAATCTTTGGATCACAATACCAGATTCCTCACTTTCCGATGAGCAGACAAAGCGAGACAAAAGCATAAAAATAGCGCAGTTTGCTCGTGCCTGCTCCATTTTTAGAACCAAGAGGGTGTACATCTATCACGATGCTCTATCTCAATTCGAAAAAGACGATCTTGATTTGCTCAAGACAATCCTCCGCTATCTTGACACACCCCAGTACCTCCGAAAAATACTGTTTCCCATGATGCATCAGCTCCAATACGCAGGGATACTTCACCCGATAAAGGCGCCCCACCATAGGGTACTCGAAGACATCAAGAAAGCGAAAGCAGGTGATGTCCGCACAGGCGTTATCGTCAAGGTTAAGGGTCAGCTCTTTGTTGAAGTAGGCCTAGGATCTCTTGTGCCCTTTGCAGGTGAGGGTCTTGAAGGTAAGAGAGTGAATGTCAAATTGACCTCATCCTATCCAAACCTCAAGGCTATCCAAGCAACAGACGAAGACATTCTTGACTATTGGGGCTATGAAGTAAAAGAGGTTCCTTCACTTTCGAAGCTTCTTGCAAGTGTTGAGAAAACTGCCATAATTATTACGTCGAGAAAGGGTCGATACTTTAAAAACATTGAGACGGGACTTGCTGAACACACCAAAAATGTTCAGAATATTCTAGTTGTGTTTGGAGCGCCCAAGCACGGCGTTCATGAGATCCTCGCCAAGGAAGGTGCCAGCGTCAGGCCGTACGAATATGTTGTGAATATGTTTCCAAATCAAGGCACTGAAACTGTAAGACTCGAAGAAGCGGTACTTGGAACTCTAGCCATATTGAATAGTACACTTTACAGTTAACCAAACATTCGGCTCAGCCTGAATAAGATCTTCGGAGAAATACTAACACAGGCCAACGTATCGTGAAACTATAATCAATAGTTTCCGGAAGCACGCTCATCCGATCCGTGAAGAATCTATTCTTCAGTTAAAAGCATGTAGTAGACTGCAATTGAACGCTACATGCCTCATGAGATACCGCATGTTCTGTGGCACCTGAACCAATAGCATTTTCGAGATGTATATCTTCTCATTTCATAGAAACATAAACAACATAGCAAAAGGAATATTGTATCCGATTTTATTGTAAAAAGAGTATCTTCTACCTAGAATCCTACTGTAACTGATAAATTTAATACTGCTCCTAATGAGTAATTAGTAACATGTCTGCTTCCAGCATTGGTCCGACTACGGACAGTGGCGACAAAGCTAATCCTCGGGCCAGGATAAGCCAGCCATTTGTATGCCCTGCATGTGGCAAATTATTCAAGTCCGACAATGAGCTTAATTTGCACAAGAGTTTAGACCATAAGCCATAAAATCTGTTCCAATCTAGGAGGCTACTGGTTGCCTGCAATAGCAGAACGTATGTGCGTGTGTCTCTCTCTCTCTCTCTGTGAGCAAACTCATGTATTACCCTCTCACGCTACACCTCGATGTGGCAATCTAGCAATACGTATTCTAAATATTACTGTCGAATTTTCATGTTTTTCATGTATTTGCTATTACCATCTACTTTGGTCAAATGACTTATTAAAGGGAGAGGCAGTGTGGTGCAGTATCTATGGGTCATCGTAAGTATAGCGCCCCAAGAAGGGGTAGCATTGCTTTTAGACCAAGAGCAAGAGCTAAGAGTTTAGAGGCGAGAGTAAGAACCTGGCCTCAGCTTGCAGCAGAGAAGAGTTCTCTTTTAGGTTTTGCAGGTTTCAAAGCTGGTGGCATTCAGATCCTGACGGTCGATGATAGGGAAAAGACTCCAAATTTCGGCAAGCAACTGTTGAATGCTGCAACTGTAATTGCGACGCCACCGATGAGGATTATCGGCATTCGCGGTTACAAACATGATCTTTACGGTCAGCACGCTATATTTGATGTCTATGCGAAGGACCTACCAAAAGAGTTACCGCGCAAGTTTGATGCGAAGAGTAAGGATGATGGATTGTCAAAGGCAGAATCTCTCCTCGATGGTGCAAGCGATGTGATGGCGGTTGTTGCTGTGTCTCCAAATTCAATCGGCCTTGCACAAAAAGTACCTTTCGTTTTTGAAGTGGCGGTTTCTGGTGAGAACGTTAGGTCGCAATATGATTACGTAAGAAGCATTCTGGGAAAGGAAATAAAAATAACTGATGTTTTTCAAATTGGTCAGAATATTGATGTTTTTGGTATAACTCGTGGCAAAGGTATAGAAGGTCCAATAACTAGGTTTGGCGTTAAGAGAAAACAACACAAATCAAGAAAGAGCGTCCGCGCTGTCGGTACATTGGGTCCAATCTCACCCGCTGTAGTCATGTACACTGTCGCCAGGCAGGGTCAGAGGGGATTCCATCAGAGAACTGAATATAACAAGCGGATACTGGTAATTTCAAACACGGACAAAGACGCAGAGAATTCGATAAACCCCTCAGGCGGCTTTAAACACTTTGGGCTAGTTAGAGGTGACTACATTGTGGTAAGAGGCTCAGTCCCAGGTGTTCCAAAGCGGTTTGTAAAGATGAGACAGCCAATACGCGCTGTGTCGAAGAAGGTGGTAGAACCAAAGGTCTTGGAGGTAGTTGTGAGATGAAAGTCAAAGTTATTGGGCTAGATGGCGCAGAATCTGACGAGATAGAACTACCTGCAGTTTTTGACACCCCCTATCGACCTGAAGTGATTCATAAAGTATACGTAAACGTCCTTTCGCATTCATATCAAAGACAGGGACGATATCCTGCTGCTGGCGAGATGGTTAGTGCTGAGTCCCGCAATACAGGGCTTGGGATTGCACGCCTTGCAAGGGCTCGAGGAGAAGGCTTTCCTAGGGCAGGCCAGGCTGCCGGTGTAGCTGGCGTAAGACATGGAAGAGTTGCCCACCCGCCAGAGTCTTGGAAAATCATTTACAAAAAAATCAACCATAAAGAAAAACAGCTTGGGTTTTGCTCTGCAATAGCAGTTACAGCACAAAAGGAGCTGGTACAACAACGTGGCCACAAGATAGGTAATGATGTTAAACTTCCTTTAATCGTTTCAAACGACATTGAATCAATAGCGAAAACCAAAGATCTCAAGAATGCGCTGATACGTCTTGGGCTCGGAGATGATATTGCTCGGGCTAGTATGATGCGAAAGGCAAGATCAGGAACCCCAAGGCGCAGAGGAAGGTCAACTCGGTCTGGAACTAGTGCCCTCATTATAGTTGGAAACGACTCTAAACTTGTCGGGCTTTCCCAATCAATAGTAGGCGTTGACATCAAGCATGCGAAGGATGTAAGTATCCTTGATCTGGTGCCTGGTTCTAAGCCAATAAGGTTAACAATCTTCTCTCAGAGTGCAATTGAATACATGAAAAGGCTCCAGGCACCTATGCACAAGGTATTGGAGGTTATCAGAAAGTGAGCAAGGAAAGAACAACAATAAAGCGAGCACCTGTCGGTAAAAAGGAACAAGTTGCTGCGCCTACTCCAAAGAGCGATATGACTTCAGGGCAAGCAGCAACTCTGATACTCGCCCCATATGTTACAGAGAAGACGTTCAACCAAATAGAAAAAGAGAACAAGCTTGCTTTCATCGTAGGAGAGAAGGCTACCAAGAAGCAGATCATTGATGCCATCAATATACTCTATGAGACTGACATCGAGGAAGTTAACACTACGAGGACAATTCGTGGCAAGAAAGCCTTTGTCAAGTTCAAGACACCAGAAGGAGCAAGAGATCTTGCAACGAGATTGGCTTTGGTATAGAAAGGATTCTTTTCTCGTTAGATTTAAAAGTAGCCTAGAAGCGAGAGATGCAGTGATCTAATTGGTACGTGAGTTTAAGTTTAAAGGTTATAGTCCTGAACAATTGCAATCGCTTTCGATAGAGAATCTGCTCCCGCTTCTGAATTCAAGACAGCGCAGGTCGCTTGACAAGCGCGTTAGCACATATATGAATGACGAAAAGAGAAAGCTTCGTGAGAAGCTCAAGCTTGCAAGAGATGGAAAGCTCAAGGGTCAATTGAGAACACATGCTCGCGACATGATTATTCTTCCCGACATGGTTGGTCTGACTATTTACGTTCATAACGGCAAGGATTTTGTTCAGGTTAACATGAAGCCAGAAATGATAGGACATTACCTTGGGGAATATGCTATTACAAATAAGCGTGTTCAGCACGGTACACCGGGTGTAGGCGCTTCCAGGTCGAGCCTGTATGTTCCACTAAAGTGATATGTATGCCACACTTTGGTTACGCCTTTGAAAGTTACGATAAAACAAAACATGTACGCGCTTCAATACGCGAAAAAGACATATCTCATAAGCATGCCCGAGAGATCGCTGTCGCCATTAAAGGCAGGTCAATTGAAAAGGCACGCGAGTTACTTGAGAATGTTATTTCCCGCAAAGAAGCTATTCCTTACCGCCGCTACAATAATGAGGTAGCACATAGGTCGAATATTCGTGATGGATTTTTTGCTGGCAGATTTCCCAAAAAAGCTGCATCTGAATTCCTGAGAATTTTAGACAATCTTGAATCTAATGCTGAATACAAGGGTATGGATCTTGACAGACTACGAATCGTGAGTGCAGCAGTACATAAGGGCACAAAACTTAAGCGGTTCCAGCCACGGGCAATGGGCAGATCAAGTCCAAAGTTTGACACCTTGGTTCATGTAGAACTTGTTGCACAGGAGGCAAGCGGTAAAGAATGAGTGCAGTCAAAAATGTAATCAAGAATAACTTTCGTAACATGGAGCTCAATGAATATCTCGCTGAAGAGCTTAAGGATGCAGGGTATGGAGGCATTGAGGTACAAAAGACTCCTGTAGGGGCAAGGATAACTGTCTATGTTACGAGGCCTGGCCTTGCCATTGGCAGGAAAGGCGTTGGCATCAAGGACCTCATGACCAAGATCGAGCAAAAGTTTGGCCTGCAAAACCCTCAGATTTCAGTTCTTGAAATTCCAAGTCCTGAGCTTAATCCGCAGATAATGTGTAATAGAATTGCTCAGCTAATTGAGCGGGGCACCGCATTTCGACGGGCAGCCATGTGGTCGCTCAATACAATAATGAGCGCCGGCGCGCTGGGTGTTGAGGTTGTGATTTCTGGAAAACTTAGAACAGAGCGCGCTCACTTTGAAAAACATACAATCGGCATTGTACCGAAGAGCGGCGACATTTCCGATAAAATAGTCAAGACAGGGATTACGCATGTGTTAACCAAGATGGGTCTAATGGGGATCCAGCTGAGAATTGCATCCAAGGTATCACTACCTCAAGAATTTGAATTTAAGGATGGAGACACAGACATGCAGGCGTCAGGAGCTCAACCAAGTTCTCAAACCGAAGAATCTACCAAGAATGATCAGACAGCAGCTGCAGCAGCAGCAGCAGGTGAAGAACAGCGGGGAGGCAAGCAGGATGGCAAGACTTAAGGTAAAGACATTACGAGAGATGAACGATCAGGATCTAAGTGACAAACTTGCCGAGCTCAAAACTGATCTTGGCAAGCTTCAGCTTGAAAAGTCAAAGGGCACTCTTAAGAAGCAGACAGGCAGCATTAAATGGCTCCGGCGTGATATTGCTCGCATGAATACAATAATGAACGAGAGAAAAAGTCAGAAATGACTCCAAACTGCCTAAACGTTCTCTCGCGTGGGATCGTGGGCCTCGAGGCAAAAATACTTGAATCTTCTGATTCAACTTTACGGGGCATCATCGGCACAATTGTATTTGAAACGAAGAATACAATATTGATAAGGAAAAAAGATTCTCTTGTAAGGCAGGTAGCAAAAAAGGCAGCAAAAAGACTACAACTTCAGACAGGTTCTTGCGCTTGCTTTATAAGTGGTTCTGCATTGATAGGAAGACCTGAGGATCGTATTTCACGGTTAAACAATGGGTGATATGATAAATCATGGTTAGAAACATTGGTGTCTCTGTAGCTTCCCCTCGGAAGGCTTGTGAAGACGAGTTCTGTCCATTCCATGGTACACTGTCTGTAAGAGGCAAATTGTTGACAGGCACTGTATCAAGTGCACAGGCACCCAAGATGGTCGTAGTATCAAGGGAATATCCTAGAAGAGTTTCAAAGTACAAGCGTTTTCAGAGAAGCAAATCAAAAGTACATGCTTATCTTCCATCCTGCCTCGAGGCCAAAGAGGGTGAAGAAGTAAGGATTGCAGAGTGCCGACGACTTGCTAAGACAGTTTCATTCGTAGTGATTGAGGTGAATACAAAGGATGGCGGCGGGAGCTAAGTCAAGAGCAGTCTCTGCAAAGGGAGTCGAAGAGTTCCGTCCCTATATTACAAGGGCGATTCCAGTTACCGCAAGCCTAGTGTGCACCGACAATACTGGTGCGAAGATATTGCGCATTGCGCAAGTGACAAGGTACAAAGGAAGGCACTCTAGGCAACCTGCAGCAGCAGTTGGCGATTTCGTTACTGTAACTGTCAAGAAAGGTCCAGCAGAGCTGCGCAAGCAGATTTTTGGTGCAGTTATTGTCAGGCAGAAGTACCCAATAAGGAGGCTGAACGGTGTGCGTATAGCCTTTGAGGACAATGCTGCGGTTCTTGTGACGCAGGAAGGCGAAATCAAAGGAACAGACATTAAAGGACCTGTAGCATCAGAGGCTGCAGAGAAGTGGCCAAGAATAGCCAACTTGGCTGGCATGATAGTATAGGTGAAAATTATGACAGGTATTAATCCAAAATTGATCCATGTACATAAGCACCAGCGTGATAAGATGGTTGGTGCTGTACTAGAAGAGTCGCTGCGCAAACAGTATGGAAGAAAGAACATACGCGTCGTCAAAGGTGATTCTGTTAGGATAATGCGAGGGGAATACAAGGGAGTAGAAGGCAAAGTGGAAAAGGTAAACACTGAGCATGCGACATTTCACGTTGAAGGTATCCAGAGAGAAAAAATTCGTGGAGGTCAAGTCAAGGTCCCAATTCATTCTTCAAATGTAATGGTTATTTCTCTGAATCTTGACGACGACTATAGATCAAGTAAGCTGCAAGGAGCAACTAATAAGGGAGAGTCAGGAGCCTCTTCGCAAAAAACGGATGAAAAAGAGAAGAAAAAGGAGGAAGATAATGAATAATGGGCAAGAAAGGCCGCGATACCCGGGTCAAAAGACAGCTAGCACCCACCTTCTGGGCCATAAAGAGAAAAGAAGGCCAATTTGTCATGAGAGTCAACCCGGGTCCTCACCCTGGAAAGAGGGCCTACCCTCTAGGGATAGTCTTGCGTGACGTACTCAAGGTTGCAAGCACAGGATATGAAGTAGACAGGATTTTAAAGGCCGATAAGGTCAAAGTGGACGGAGTGACAAGACGCGATCCTAATTTTGCTATTGGATTGATGGACGTAGTGGAGCTCGCAATGGGCCAAGCATACAGGATGGTCCCAAAGAATGGCGTCTCATTGTCTCCAATTGCAATTGAGGAGGCGGAAAAAGGATTGAAGCTCATCAAGATTACAAGCAAGACTAACATTAAGGGCAAAAAGATGCAATACGGCTTCCATGACAGCAAGACACTCATAAGTGACCAAATTCTGAAGGTTGGTGACAGTTGTGTGGTCAGTCTGCCGGCAGTCAATATTACCAACCATATTGCTTTTGAAAAGGGTGCTACAGCACTTATCATCACAGGCGAAAATGCTGGCGTTGTGGGCAAGATTGAAGACATCCAAGACGGGGTGTTCTCCCTTCCAAAGCGAGCACTTCTTTCGTTTGAGGATAAATCAGTAGAATTGCCCGTTGAAATGGTAATGGCTGTCGGAACTGATAGACCGGTGATTAGGGTGAGTTAAGTTGAGCAAACAACAAATACAGCAGCAACATGACATGAGAAGGATAAACGTACATAAGGTAGTCATAAACATCGGAGTCGGCAGGTCCGGCGAGCCCTTAGACAAAGCAAAGAGTGCTCTACTTGAGCTTACCAATCAAAAGCCAGCTGTACGTGGGGCAAAAAAAACTGTGAGAGACTTCGGTATTCACAAAGGTGAGCCCATAGGCGTCGTAGTGACCTTAAGGCGCGAGCCTGCAATTGAATTTCTAAAACGTATCATAGCAGCGAAGAAGAATGTGCTCAAAGCATCATCATTTGATGATTATGGGAATATCTCTGTGGGTATACATGAGCACATTGACATCCCAGGTACAAAATACAATCCTGACATCGGTATTTTTGGCATGGATGTTAACATCGTTCTTAATAGGCCAGGATATAGAATTGCAAAGAAGAGTAGAAAAAGTGCCAAGATAGGTAAGACACACAGGATAAACAGAGAAGACGCTGTAGAGTTCTTTAAGCAAGAATATGGAGTAGAGGTCGAATAAAAAATGCCAAAGCCAAGAGAGTATGACGCAACTGGAAGAAAGAGGCTTGCACACGGCAAGGGCGGAAGATGGTGCAAAAGGTGTGGTTCATATAATGGACTGATCCGCTCATACAACTTGATGCTTTGCAGACAATGCTTTAGGGAAGTTGCAAATAGCATAGGATTTGCGAAGTACGAGTAGGTGAAAAAGTAAGAAAATGCCAGCATTAAATGTTCTATCTAACCTCTTTACAACCATTTACAATAACGAGTCTAGGAGAAAGAGAGAATGCATAGTAGTTCCCGCATCCAAGTTCGCGAGTGAGGTGCTCAGGGTAATGCAAAAGCATCGCTATATAGGCGAGTTTGAGCAGATAGACGATGGCAGAGCGGGCAAGTTTAGGATTCAGCTTTTAGCTAAGATAAACAAGTGCGGCATCGTTACACCACGCTTTTCAGTTAAAAAGAACGGGTATTTTGGTTGGGAGAGACAGTTCCTGCCGGCATACACGATGGGAATACTTCTCGTATCGACTAGCAAAGGTATCATGTCTCACCATGAGGCACAAGAACACAACCTTGGAGGAGTTTTGGTTGGCTACGTCTACTGAGCAAGAAATAACAGCAGAAGTCGAAGCTCCTGCTAGTGTGACGATAAAAAAGGAAGGTAACCTGATAGAAGTCAAGGGGCCGCTTGGCACCGTCAAGAAGGATTTCACAAAGCTTCCAGCTACCGTAACAGTACAAGGTAATATGATAACGATAAAACCTTACGGAACGCGCAAGCGCGACCTTGCCATAACAAATACCGCGCGCAGCATAATCGGTGGAATGATAAAGGGCGTTGAGAAAGGTTATACGTATAAACTTAAGATAATATTTGCTCACTTTCCTATTTCTGTTAAGGTGAAGGGTAAAGAAGTGCATGTAGAAAACTTTTTTGGCGAAAGGTCGGCCAGAATTTCTCGAATAATCGGAGAAGCTACAAAAGTGAGCATTGCAGGAGAGGATGTCGTCATCCAAGGCCCAAGCCTAGAGGATGTTTCGCAGACAGCCGCCAACATTGAACTATCAACTAGAACCAAAGGAAAGGACCAGCGAGTATTTCTCGACGGACTATACATATACTCTAAAGAAGCCGGTATGCAGTAAAGCCCAAAGATTTATTTTGTCCTTGGATTTGCTGTAATGCTGCGCCGCTCTAGCTCAGCATGGTAGAGCAAATTCGCTGCCTGATATTGTGCTCCGAAGCTTAACTGGCTGTTAACCAGTGGGTCGTCAGTTCGAGTCTGACGAGCGGCGCTATAATTATAATTACATTTGCGAGCATAGTCATA
>JAICPK010000148.1 GCA_025929855.1 Nitrososphaera sp. | reverse complement strand
CTTCCAATCAGTAGGCATTTATGGCGCGGAGATTTCCACAGAAGGCTTTAGCGGTTATGTTTCCGAAGTATTGGTGCTCAAGTACTCCTCATTTGAGAATGTTTTGCGCTCAGCAGCTGAGTGGCAAGAGAGGCAGATAATAGCGGTTTGTGATTATGATTCAGATTTTGTCAAGGGGTTCAACGGCCCACTGATAATTATCGACCCGGTGGACAGCAGAAGAAACCTTGGTACTGCAATCTCGCAAGAGAGTGTGGCCAAGTTCATACTAGCTGCTAGGACATTTCTTGAGAAGCCGTCAATTGAGTTTTTCAGAGAAAGTAATAAAAAATATCGCTGCAATGGCCCAAGCAAGAAGCTGCTGCTTCCAAACGTACTTGTTGTGGAATTTTCGCATGAAAAGAAAAGTCCAGATATTATCTGGGGTCAGCTGAAGCGAAGCATAAACGCAATAGCAAAGCAATTAGAATTAGCACATTTTGAAGTACTACGGATCTCCTGTATCACAAACGAAAGAAACTCTGCTGCCCTTGCATTCCTGCTTGAATCAATAACCTTGCCGGCCTACACCAAAAAGAAAGGGCCTGAAATTTTCAGAAGGAAGGACACAGCTAGCTTCCTTTCAAACAGGAAAAGAACCAGGCCAATTGCGATCTGGGTTGACAGGGAAATGAGAATCTCAATGGTTATAGAGCGCAGATTCACCGATGCAAGAAAGTTTGTCAAATCACTTCTGCTCAATCATCGTGAAAACAGTGGTATTTCAAAAGATCTAATTGTAAATAAGCTCCAAATTTATAGCGGAAGCGACAGGAAGATAACAAGGGGGCTAGCAAAGGAGGCCATTGGTGACGTTATCTCAACAGAACGTCTCATTTTTAAATGAGGAGCTAGACATAAGGTCGCCTAGGCTCATTCCTGTTATATCGTATCCTCACTTTTCAGAAAGTGAATACAAAGATCGAATTATCGAAATGGACTCACTTGGAATAACATCAATTATTTTGGACGGAAAAACAATAGTAAACGGCGCTCATATAGCTGGCAAGGGCTGTGTAGGAATTGTAGTGAAGGCAAAAGCTGGGAGCAAAGTTTGTGCACTCAAGATAAGAAGAACAGACGCAGACAGAAAGACGATGGACAACGAAGTACGCTTCCACAAAATAGCAAACAGCGCATGCATAGGCCCAAGGCTTGAGGGGCACACAAAGAATCTGATTGCAATGGAGTTTGTCACTGGTCAGAGCATCATGGACTGGGTAATAGGCAACAAAGCTACAAAGAGCAAAATATGCACACTAGTGGCGGCTGTCCTTGAACAGTGCTTCAGCCTTGACGTAGCAGGCCTTGACCATGGTGAGCTCAGCAGGCTTACACGACATGTCATTGTTTCTGATAAACCATATATAATTGACTTTGAAAGTGCAAGTACCAAAAGAAAAACATGCAATGTGACTGCCGCAGCACAGTCGTTATTGCTCTATGGTATTGTTGCAAATAAAGTGAAGAAGATCATGGGTCATACGGACAAAGAAAAAGTAATCCAAGCACTCAGAACTTACAAGCATATTCACACAAGAGCTAATTTTGACGCGGTTCTTGGCTCGCTCCTTATATAGTATTTAAATTCCAATGCTCATAGAATCCTCTCGATGCGCGGAAACCGAGTATCTTGAGATATATAGATAGTCGAACTGCTTGAGCAGTTTTTTGCTAACGCGAGAGGAGTATTGCAAGGATAATGAGGTAAGTTGGCAAATACGCAATCAATTATAGATAGCTCTGTCAACTAGGCCTGCTTGTCCTTCAAAAGCAGAGGACCACACGACTCATTCATTTGGAAATTTTTATCATTCTGCTAGTCTTATTGAAAGCGGCAACTAGGCCAAGAACCCTATGACACGCTGCTAAGAACAACAGCCCTCTCTCCTGCTTGCTGACAAGCAAGGCTATTTCCTTTTCTTGGCCGCCGCTGCCGCAAGTAGGTGTTTTGTATACTTTGGTAATACATGTTTGTCCTGCTTATTCTACTACATTATCTAAGCAAGAACAGTATTTATCAACTTCATGACATAATGAATAGAAAAACGGCTGAAAGACAAAGGTCTATATGATTCTTATATCGTATCTTTACTTACCTGTTAATTCTTTAACTTAAAAATTGACCAGTGCTGCCACACTGCAGCAGTTACTAATAGATATATCCATTTATGCCCTGAGAATCCCAAGGATGCTGCTGCGCTCTCTGATAGCCCTAGTCCATAAAGAGCAGGCTATCATGTATGATAGTGGATATACATACATCCCCTGCAGTCTACTGTTAGTCTAGCTATAGCTATCTGAAAAAAATCAGTAGGCTAGCTGAAATGGAGAGGACAAAGTCCTTTACTTGATCTCTGCGATGATCATCTTTACTGTGTTTACATCAAGATCAAGCTGATCTGCTATCAGGTCTTCTGAAATCCCAGATTCGTGAAGATTCCGAAGCACCTCTTTTTTTTCCTGATTCACAATATTGGCG
>JAICPK010000145.1 GCA_025929855.1 Nitrososphaera sp. | reverse complement strand
TCGTTTTGATAAAAAATACCAATCGGTATCTTGTTGCCCCACTCATTTGACTTTTCAATCACTTGGGACATTTTCTGATTTATCTCATCAGGGCTATGCACCTCGCCATCGTACCCTGTTTCTTCTAGCTTATACATCCTAGGTATAGCTTTGCCAGCTTTCGGATCAATGTTATCAAGCCCTTGAAACCATTCCTTGGTATTAATATCATTATACGTAGGGCACGGCTGTAACACGTCAATGAATGCAAGTCCATTATGGGCAACTGCCTTCTTGATCAATTCCTTCAGGTGACGGACGTCATAGGAATAGCCTCGTGCAAGGAAAGTAAAGCCTGCAACAAGCGCAAGAGCTATCGGATTGACAGAATTGTTAACATTTGGCTGCGGCAGCGATTTTGTCTTCATGCCTAGTTTAAGCGTGGGCGCAGCCTGCCCCTTCGTCAATCCATAGACAGCGTTATTGAAGATGATGTAGACCATATCTACGTTTCTGCGTCCTGCGCTCACGAAATGACCAGCACCAATTCCAAGGCCATCACCGTCTCCACCAACCGCAATAACCTCAAGCTCAGGATTTGCAAGTTTGGCTCCCTGTGCGAATGGCAGCACCCTGCCATGCAGTGTGTGGATGCCGTATGTCTTGATAAAATGCGGCGTTTTACCAGAGCATCCAATGCCAGAAAATATCGTGGTCCTGTGGGGCGGAACCTGTAGATCTGCAAGTGCCATCTGGATGGCATTCAATATTCCAAAGTCGCCGCAGCCTGGGCACCAATCGTTGTGAACATCTGTCTTGTAATCTGATAGTTTAAGCGCCACTTTTCAACACTTGTCTCCTTGGAGCATCTCCAAGTATTATTCTCTTTACACCATTATAAACCTCGTCAAGTGACATAGGTCTGCCGTTATATTTTACGATATGGTAGTTCGCTTCTAGGCCGGTGTACTGGCGCACTAAGGAGCTCAGTTGACCACTGTAATTCATCTCTATGTCGATCACCGTCTTGGCATCTTTTAGCATCGATTTGACCAGCTCTGATGGGAATGGGTGCATGAGGCGAACTTGGATATATTTGAGCTTCATGCCTTCAGCTGCCAGTTTGTCCAATGCGTCCAATATCGCGCCCTTGGTTGAGCCCCAGCTGATTATGACTATGTCGCTGCCGCCGTCGTCGTTGCCATAAGCCACTGCTTTATCTTCGTCTGGTATTTCCTTTATCGCAACATCTAGCTTAGTCATCCTCTTGTCCATCATCTGTACCCTTATTTCCGGATCTTCAGTAATGTGTCCCTCTTGCGTATGCTCATCTCCGCTGTTCCAGAAAATCGCATCCTTGGTGCCAAGCGCTACCATTGGGCTTATAGGATTGTCGGACAGCTTGAAGCGAAGATAGTTGCCGGCTACCCCTTTGTCTTCCTCTGTTATCTGTTTTATCCGCAAGCCCCTGTCAATTGTAACCTTTTTGACGTTAAAGTTCTTGCAAGTGATGAGGCTATTTGCTATTGCCTTGTCCAGCATGTGTATTACTGGCATCTGATAGCGGTCTGCAAAGTTAAACACCTTTATACTATCGTAAAAGCTCTCCTCGATGTCACCTGATGCAAACACTATCCTTGGGAACTCGCCATGGCCGGCATTAATTGCAAAGTTCAAGTCTCCCTGCTCGTGGCGCGTCGGAAGACCTGTTGAAGGACCTGTTCTCTGATAGAGTGAGACCACCACCGGCACTTCATTCATGCCAGCCCAGCCAAGCGCTTCAGCCATAAGTGAAAATCCTGGGCCTGATGTTGCAGTTGCAGTGCGGACACCGGTAAGGGCACTGCCAATCGCCATTGTGATCGCTGATATTTCATCTTCTGTCTGCATGACAACAGTAGAGCCTTTCTTACCGCTGCCGGAATCATAGAGATCAAGTATCTCATTTGTTTCAAGAAACTCACTATCATCTGAGGCAGGAGTAATCGGATAGTAGGTCTGGAAGCGGCAGCCTGCGACCATCTTGCCTAAAGCGGACGACTGATTACCCTGCACTATTATCATGTCCGGCTCGGGAGGCCTTATCTCTAGACGGTAGCCAAAGTTGCTCCCTGCAAATTTTGCCTTGGCATAGTTGTATGTGTGAATAGAAGCCTGTACGTTCAGGTCAGCTATTTTCTTTTTTGTGCGAAAGATGAATTGAATGGCACTTGATAACACTTCGCTATCAAAGCCTATTATTCCCATCGAAGCCGAAAGCGCCATGACGTTTACCATACGGGTCAGCCTGCTGAGTGCAGGATCGTTTGCCTTTTGGGCAAACTCCTGCAAGAGCTGAAAGAATGGCATTGGGAACAAGATCACACCACGTCTTTTGGCGTGCTCAAGCGCATCTTGCACCGTAAATCCTAGGTCTGCCTTTTGCAGCACCTTTTTAATACGCACTGCGGCGGGGTCGTCAACAGTCGGCACCTCATCAAGCGAGGTGTTGACGATGTCTGAATCGTAAATTATACCACCATTTGCAGTTACCTCTTCGAAGTGGCGAAAAATGGTTTCAGCATCAAACGAAACGAGCATGTTGATCTGGTCAACATGAGAACGCAAAGGTTCGTTGCTAACCCTTACAGTAAAGTAGCTATGCTCGCCCTTGATATTGGAATAGTATTCCCTCTTGCCAAATAAGTG
>JAICPK010000022.1 GCA_025929855.1 Nitrososphaera sp. | reverse complement strand
CTTACTTTGTAGTTCTTTACAATTTCATGGAATGGTAAGTCAATTAAAACATTGGCTGCTGCAAATCTAATCTTGTCTTTTGGAATATCATATCTATCGTCGCCTTCGCCAAAGACCACAATCTTGTCTGATGTTTCTCTCACAACATGTCCAACATGAGGAGAATCCAAAGATTTGACGCCTTTGTTGAAATACTTGCCTGACACCATGATATTCTCTAGCTTGAATTCATTTTATTAAAAAGGATAATATGCAATGTTATCATAAATTTTTCTATTGAATGATCTTAACAACTAGTACCTCTCCGTCACAAGTGATAAAATTTATTGTTATTGCTTTTCAGGTCCACAAAATAATGAAAGTGGTTCGACTGCACAACAAAGGTATCAACAGTGTGCTAGTAGCGAACTAATATCTTCACCAAGTGCTCTATTCACATATCCCCTAGTTAAGGTCAAGTGCATCTATATGCCAGGCATTTATTCTATATTCGTGCGTATTTGGAGAAAGGAAAAATTGCAATCAAGTGTATCTTTTTTTACATAAAATTCTTTAACAACTGTCAAAACTAAATCTGTGGATTGTCTCTGTCAGTTGTTTTTACCGAGAACACGACCATTAGAATTGATATCTGCCCAAACAAGCGGACAAAGAGGTTGCGCCTGGTATCCGGCATGAATGGCGTGCAGGCAATTGTACCACTGAACTACAATGCCAAAGAGCTTGAGATCTTTGTTGCTTCAAAACGCGACTGGATACTAAAGACCTCCCAATACTATGGCAAATTAAAAGAGCGCTGCAGAGGACTTGAGCCATATACCATCTATTTCCTCGGCAGCAGGTATCGATTCCATGTAGTAAAGGATCGGCAGCCGTCAACGATGATCAGTGATGCTTTTAAACTGATAACATTTCATGTTACTGATATGCGCAGATATAAACAGCATATGTGCGAATGGTACAAGCAGCAGACTGCCAGAATAATTGCAAACCGACTTCCAGTGCTTGCAAGTAGGTTTAATGTCAAGTATAACAAAGTATCGATAAAGAGTCAAAAGTCGAGGTGGGCCAGCTGTTCAAAAAAGGGGAATCTGCATTTCAACCTTCTGCTATCCGCAGCCCCGCCTAATGTCATTAACTATGTTATGATCCATGAGCTTATGCACCTAATAGAGTTTGATCACTCACGCCAATTCTGGCAGCTAGTAAAGGAAGCTGACCCCGATTACAAGAAGCACAGAGAGTGGCTTGTAAATTACTCCTTAGTGATAAGAGTAGCCTAACAGATAGCGCAGATTAGGCACGCTCTGTATTTTTTTCCGTACCGCTCTGCTCTAGGTCAATTTCTGTTTCTACTGAGATCGTATCGGTTTCTTCCTTGCGCTGCGTCTGCGGCTCGCCCCTTTTATAACGCGGAGCTTCTATTGCCATGGCTCGAAGCTCCTCAGCTGAAGGCTCAGTCTCTTTCTCAAACTTGGATCTGACAAGGCCGCTCGGCGCATCTATCCAAAGCTCGCTTCCGTCGTAATCACGGATATAGGTCTTGGGAATATAATAGATGTGAACAGTTGATACACCCTCTCTTACCACAATGAACTCATTGCCAATCCTTTCAACGTATCCTATCTCTACCTTATCAGTCGTCCTAGCGTGCTTGTGGATCAGTTGATCCCATGGTATGTCGTATGTTGTGCCAGAGTAGTCAACTGAAATCTCAGTTGAGGGTTCTTTTGCCATCAAAGGCACGCCGTGAACAAATTGTGGATGGGCAGATTCTACTTGCTGCATCCGCTCTTGGTATTCTGGAGTTTGTGACTCTGAAGGAGACGGTGGACTATCGCGCTCAAAGCGATCTTTGATCTCATCCTTTGTGAGGGAGGTGTACAAGGTGTCGCCGTCAAAGCCTTGAATGTAGTACTTGGGGATGTAGTAGTGCTTTTTGCTCATCATTCCCTCCTTGACCTCGATATACTCTGTTGCAACGCTTTCTGCGTCGCCCAAATCTTTCTTGTCACTTGATTTCACCTTCTTGCCAATGATCTTATCCCATGACAGCTGAACCATGTCTGAAGAAGGCTTGTATGCTGGAATGTTTGTGGCAAAGTCTGGGTGCTGCTGCGTAATGGTTGTCCTGCGGTCTCTATATTCCTGAGTCTCCCATTCAGACGGCTCAGGCGCATTTTCTCTCTCAAACTTTGCTTTTACTTCGTCCTTTGTAATTGAAACCCATAGCTTGTCACCATCGTACCCACTCAAATGATATTTTGGGATAAAGTAATAGGTCTTCGATACCATGCCCTCTTTTGTTTGAATATAATCGAGGGTTATGCTTTCAACCTTGCCAAGGTCCTTGTCGTCACTTGATTTCACCTTCTTGCCAATGGCCTTGTCCCATGAAATGATATCGCTCATACACAAAGACTGTGAACATGCGATTTTTATCTATTTCAGATTAATCTTATATAAGCCGCTGCCTACGCCTCTGAGCTACAGCAATAGTAGCTATAATCCCGATAGCAAGCAGTACTGGTACAAGTGAGAATTCTGGTGCTATTGTAACAGTAAATGTTACTGCGTCTGTCATGTCAGCTCCACTGGCGGTTTGGTCCATACTATCGCCTGGCCTGATGTCGCTTACACGCACTGTGACTGGACCTGTGTAGTTGCTATCAAGCTCGATTCTCTGCGTTGCCCGCCCACCTTGCCCTGGCTGGTCAAGCTGCTCCCATAATTTTCTGCCATCGGGAGTAAAAATTGCCATATCGTAGCTTTCGACATGCATAGGCTCACCTCCAAGGACCTCGGGAACAGTCCGTGCATCTTCAACACCTGATCCAGTTAAGTTGTCCTCTCTTTGAGGGATTGTATCGCTAGTAGGGGGTGGAGCACTGGCGTTATTGAATACTAATTCTACCTGTAGGGAATTCTCTGCATCAGTATAGGTTAAAGGCCATTTTAGCTCTACTAGATAGATACCTTTCTCAGATACCTGCTGAAGCACAGGTACATCTGTGCTTGTAACGTTTAGCCCTGTAGGGGTATCGTCAGTTGGTACTGGAGATTGACCATACAAGGTATCCGTGCCTGTAGTGTTGGCTTGTTGGGAAGCGTCTTGTTGAGCAAATACTGAAGATGGCAGCAAACTAGCAGATATGATAAAAGCGAGCGCTATAACTCCAAGCGTGTAATGATGTTTTCCCACGTCTACTATCAATCAAAATAGAATATAAAGGGAGTTTAAGGATTTTTTGAAAACAGGCTAAAGATACCACAACTATTGCTCTATAGTCATCTCTGCGCTTCTATATGACATGCTGCATGGTTTTGGTAAAAAGGGGCAAGTAGTACAGCTAACAACTTGGTGGTCCCTTATGAACGGGAATTTATTTCTCTTGTTTACTTGAGAATATTCTTGAACTTATTGACTTATTGACTACTCAAGATCTGCCTAGTATAAGGTTTATAGAAGTGTGTTAGTCGCTTTCTTTTACAACAATGGATGTCGATGAGCGACTGGCATTCATGATGCGTGAGCCGACAGAGGAGATTGTCACTGCAGACGAGCTTCGTACTCTGATAGAGACAAAGACTCATCCAAAACACTACATCGGCTTGGAAATATCAGGCATACTACACATTGGTAGTCTTGTCATGACCGGATTCAAGATAAACGACTTTATGAAGGCAGGTATTAACACTACCGTCTTTCTAGCTGACTGGCACACATACATCAATGACAAGATGGGAGGTGACTGGGACAGAATAAAGAAAGTCTCGCAATATTACACAGATGCTTTCAAATTCTTCTGCCCCTGCGTCAATATCGAGCTTGGAAGCGACCTCTACAAGAGGACTAAAGATTACTGGGAGAACTTTGTGCACTTCTCAAAGCACATGACACTTGCAAGGACGATGAGATCTCTTACCATAATGGGCAGGAGCGAGGCTGAAAAGAACCTTGACTTGTCACAGTTGCTGTATCCACCAATGCAGTCAGTTGACATAAAGGCACTTGACCTTGACATTGTGCACGCTGGCATGGATCAGCGAAAGATCCACATGCTTGTCAGGGAGATCTTTCCCAAGCTAGGCTGGAAGGTTCCGGTGCTTGTACATCATCATTTGCTGCCAGGCCTGTCAGAGCCTTTGCGAATTAGCCTTGATGAAGACACTCGTGAAGATACGAGGATATCGAGCAAGATGAGCAAGAGTAAGCCAGCAAGTGGGATCCTTATCCACGATGACGAAAAGACGATCCGCAACAAGATAGGTAAAGCATTTTGCCCTGTAGAAGTTACAGTAGGTAACCCAATTCTAGAGCTAGTGCGCTATGTAGTATTCCATGAGTTTGACGAGTTTGTAATTGAGCGGCCTACTAAATATGGTGGCAGTATCTCATATACAAGCTATAAGGATATAGAGCATGATTTTGTTACAAAAAAGATCCATCCGATGGATTTGAAGAACTCAACTGCAACTTATATTAACAAGATAATAGAACCTGTCAGGAAGCACTTTGAGGGAAGAGAACCTCAACTGAGTTAACTCAAGAAAAAGTAAGGGGTTAATCTATTGGCATTACCTTGATTATCTACGGGTGGATAGCTTTAGAATCAACTTTGTAAGTCCTTCATCAAAGTGTTGTTGTTCTTCTTCACGTAGCATGGACGACGACCCATTTTTTACGCCTTATCAAAATTCTACCATCTTTCTTTGTACTCCCTCGTAGTTCCAGAATCCAAAAAATCAAGACTAAGGTCCGCATACAATACCGACGACAGTATCGCGCTACATTGATGAAAAACTGTCCACATCCAACACATACCAAAATTGCAATAAATGCATTAACTGATCGACAAGCTAGTAGTGTGTATTCCTATCATCATGAGTCAAATAATATACGAATATATTTATTGAGCGTATAATGACTTTAGTCTCCGATGAGTGGAGAAGCAATTGCAAACTTTGACTCCTATGTCATGGTTGCCGTAGGGCTGTTCATTGCCGGCCTATTCGCAGTGATGGTTTATGAAAGATCAAGCGCAAAAGCAAAACGGGAACAACAACAGCAGCACACCGGAACAGCTGCAGACACTGAGAAGTGACAACAACAATAATAATAACGACTATCATACTGCAGAAGATATTATTATAAACAAATTCAAAAAAGAAGGGTTTTCTTCTCTAACTACAATACAGCACAAGGTATTGCCAATCATTTCAAGGAAGATAAACTGCCTGCTGGTCGCTCCTACAGGCTCTGGCAAGACTGAAGCAGCTGTCTTGCCCGTGTTTACTATGCTTGCCCATCAAGAGCATACCAACGGCACAATTAGGGCAATATACATTACACCCCTGCGTGCGCTCAATAATGATGTCCTTCGCCGTATAGTACGGTATGCACAGTCAGAGGGCCTAAGGGTGGAAATTCGGCACGGCGATACTACCGCTTTGGCAAGGAAGAGGATAGTTGAAAATCCTCCTGATGTGCTGATAACAACACCTGAATCTCTTGGAATAGTTCTGACAAGTGATAAGATGCTGGCGGCTCTAAAGGGTCTACAGTGGGCAATAGTAGACGAAGTTCACGAGCTGGTGGCTAATGAGCGCGGCGCTCACCTTTCAATAAGCCTTGAGCGGCTGCAGGCCCTATCATCGCAGCCTATAACGAGAATAGGGCTTTCTGCCACGGTAGGAAATCTAAAACAGGCAGCCAAGTTTATTTGTGGTGCTGATAGGCGTAGCGCAGTACTTGTTGATCCCGCAAGTCGCGGCTATGACATTGACGTCAGGTTTGTAAGGGGATCACTCAACAATGTCGCCCACTTTGTTACAGAATATGTTAAGACCAACAACATTCGGGGCACAATCCTATTTTTTACAAATACAAGGGATGAGGCAGAATACCTCGGCACCATCCTGAAGAATCAGAGTGATATCAAAGTGGATGTCCATCACGGCTCGCTTTCAAAGGAGATGCGCGAAGAGACGGAGCACACACTCCGTTCTGGCATGGGAGGTATTGTTGTCTGCACAAGCTCGCTTGAGCTGGGCCTTGATATTGGTTCAGTCGATCTTGTTATTCACTATGGATCTCCTCGACAAGTTTCAAAATTGATGCAAAGAATTGGCAGGAGCAGGCACAACCAAAGGAGCTTTGCAAAGGGCCTGATTGTGACTAACAATCCTGATGATGAGATAGAATCACTTGCAATAATTCACCGGATGAAAAAAGGCTCAATTGAGGAGCAAAAGATACATGAAGGAGCGCTTGATGTGATGGCTCACCATCTAGTTGGACTTGCAATGCAGAGTCGCGATCCCGTTAATGTCGGTGACGCATACGACATTATGACTCAGGCTTATCCGTTCAGAAACATCAGCCTCTTTGATGTTGAAAGCTGCCTTGACATACTGGCCGGCCACAATGTCATTAGGTACGAGCGCGAAGCCAATACCTATAGCCGTAAGATAAAAGCGTACAAGTACTACTTCGAGAATGCCTCAATGATACCCTATGTTCTGAAGTTTGAAGTCATTGACTCAATAAGAAAGCGCAGGATAGGCACGCTTGACCAGCAGTTCGTCGGCGATTACGGCGAAAAAGGCAATGTATTTGTGCTCAAGGGGTCGCAATGGCGCATACTGTCTGTCGATGAAGTGCGTCTAGTTGTAAACGTTGAGCCTCTAAGCGGAGCTGCAATTAACATTCCCTACTGGGTCGGCGAAATGATACCTGTTGATTTCAAGACTGCAGAAGAGGTAGGAGTCGTACGTAACCAGGCTGTAACTGGTAGGATCAAGCTGTCTACACCCATAATGGACAGCACACTGAAGATGCTTAAGGTGATACCGGATTCAAAGAACATTGTCGTTGAAAGCTATGCTTCCCGCAACATGCTTGTAATGCACTGTGCTTTCGGATCAAAGGTGAACAATACTATTGCATCCCTCTTGTCTACAATATTGTCATCACAGATTGGATACATTGTGGAGTCAAGGTCGGATGCCTATAGGATCATGCTGACTTCAAGTGCAAGAATAACGCAAGGGAAGATTGAAGCGGCTTTACGCGATGTCTACGATCTTGAGCCTGTCCTCATTGCTGCGCTGACTGGCACTCATAATATCAATTGGAAGGTATGGATGGTCGCCAAAAGGTTTGGCATGATAAGCAAGGAAGCAGTGTATGACAAAAAGGTAGCACGCATGATCTACGACAGATATTCGAAGACACCGGTTAGCGCCGAATCTATACGAGAACTAGTACACGATAAATATGATATACAGCAGACTCAGCAGGTGCTTGATGGTATAAAGCAAGGCAAGATTACGATCCACTGGCTTGAAGTGAATGAATTTTCAGATCTCGCAAAGCCGATAATAGAACATTCAACAAAGATGGCTGGAGCCATGCCTTTGAGCATTGAGAAGGGAGTTATAGAGCTTGTCAAAGAACGGCTTGAAAAGACAAAGCATCGGCTTGTCTGCATACGGTGTGGTAAGTGGGAGCGCGTAATGGAAACAAAGGACGTGCCCGAAGAAATATCGTGCCCAAACTGCCGGTCGCGCCTTGTCAGTGCTACGTTTTGGTCAGACGACGAAATGTCAAGAATAATTCGGAATCGCCTTACTGGTGGCAAGCTGACGCCAGAGCAGAATCACAAGTTTGAACGTGCATGGAAAGTAGCGTCACTTGTAAACAACTTTGGTAAGACAGCATTAATAGTGCTATCCGGCCACGGGGTTGGTGCTGACACTGCAGCAAGGATCCTGCGCAACTATGTCGACGACGAACAGGTGTATCGGAGTATCTATGAAGCAGAAAAGCAGTACGTCATTACGCGCGGCTTTTGGAGCGATTAGCCAAAAGAATACTAATGATGATAATGACGATGATGTGTTGGCGGCTAAATAATTTTATTCATTTATTCTCTTGAATATAACCACCTATACAAACGACCACTAGTAAATAGGCTGGTTGTTCTTCGTCCTTTCCCAAATGTCTGCGACGACTTCCGGTAAGGTTTGCTCTATGGAGCCATTGAATTTAGTTTGCCATAATCTAGCAACGTATTCGCCAGCAGTAGTCTTGTTCTCAACCCGCTTTTCAAGTATGTTTAGAAAATCTGGTTTCACACCAAGGTCGGAAATGCCTTTCCTTGCGTATGCAAGCTGGCTCCTGACTGTTTCGATGATGTTAAAATGTGTCTTAGCGTTAAAACCTGATCTTACAACAGCCTGCCGCTCCTCTCTGATAGCTGGCAAGGGGCGCAGATTCTGTTCTTCATGGATAGCCCTATGCAGGTAGCCGGTGAAAAACTCTATCATTGCCATCATCGTTTTTGGGGTCGGTTGAACAGACATAACTCTTGTCTCGACTCTATAAAAGCCTGTGTTGATCCGAATGCGGGCGTCGTCATGACGCTCTTTTACCAGTTCAAAGTAGTCCTTTGCAATCACCGGCTTCCTTGAAATAATATAGTCAATATAATCTTCTACACCGCCTAGGTACCGTGATATGCTTGGGAATCCTGAGTTTTGCTGCTCCGACTGATCATAGAGATAAATTCTTGGCTCGTGGAATGAAAACACTCTGCCTGCGAAAAGTCTGCTATTTGCTCCAAGCAATATCACAGAAGGGATTAAATTCAGAATGTGGTTGAACATTTGCGCTGTAAAGTCAGGATTTTTTCCCTGCAAATGGAGATGGAAGCCCTGAATAGCAGAGGCAACATGGAGTGCTTTGAACTTTTGTCCGTCAATTTCTACATCAGGGATTCTGTTCTGCCACCTTGCAAGTCGCAGGTAGCGCGGTTTATTTGTAATGAGACCATCATTCAAAATCTGAGGCGACGGGTTCGATCCTAAAAATACAGGAAATACATCGTTTTTGTAGGCTTTGTTGACAATTAGGTCAAGGTGCTCTATGAATTCTTCAAACTCTAAATTCAGCTGTGCAAGGCTCTCAAAGGAAACCGGCTCCGTCCTATATTCAAGCTGGCATATGCCGTATTCAAAGTCTATATCATGATATCGTCGTAGTAGTTCAATAACAGGTTTTGCATCAACCGGTTTCCCCTTTCCATCTATAAGACATACCTCGATCTCTACTCCTACCTTGAAGTTCTCGTCAATTCTTGAAGCGTGGCTTCGAACCCGAGCCTTGAGCTTCTCTGCCTGCTTTATGATGTTACTGGCTATATCTGATGTAATAAGCACTATAACAGGAGTTACATGATTGCTTAATTTGGCTTTCTAGCTCAGCTTAGTGATTGAAGAATAGGGCCGCAGAGTTAGCTCTACCTTGCCTTCGCGCCCTGATCCTGCAGTGACACCTGCTAGTCTTGTCCTGTCGCCTACATTCAGTTTGTTGACGCCAGCACTCTGGTTACGCCATCCAACTAGCCTGATCTCGCCTGTGTCATCGCCAAGCAGGGTAGACGTCATAGGTATGGTCTCGCCTGACTTGGTGCTCACTTCTGCAGTCTCAGGCGCCTGAAGTACTATTGCTTCAATGATGTAAGGATCCTGTGAAATCTGCACGTCCTGTATCTTTTTCTCAAATTTTGACTGGGTTGGAAAGGATGCGTCATCGCCCTCGTCTGTCACTCTAACATATGAATCGTCCTTTGATAGCGTGACTGAATTGCCAAATATGCGCGAAGGCACACACTCGATCATTGCTCCCTCATTCAGCTGCTTGGAGCTGACAAGCGAATTATCAATTGTAAGTGTAAGCGGGCTACCTGCTCTGTCGACTGCAAAGCACATAAAGCTACCCCTGCCAGTTTCTTCGCCGATAGAGATGATTCGAAGCGGCATTACCTCGACATCTTCTTGAGAACTTGAGAACTGCAGCATTGTGCCTTCGTCGCCATGGATTTCAAAGTCGCCGCTGCCATACTGTGGATTACCCTGCTTTACTCTGACGCCAATCAGGTGCACTTTAGAACCAGTTCTGAATACCTTGGGAACCCTCGATTCATCAACATTCCAGATGACTGCTCGAAGCGAGCGAGTGCCTGCCTCATTTGACAGTTGAAGCTGGAGAGACTTACTTGCCTCCCCTCTCGCATTGACAAAATCAGTTACCCGTGGGTTAGAACTGACAGTGCCAGAAATGACGGCATTGTCCTGCAGAGAATTTATAGCATCAACTGTAATAGTCATAGAATCAATTGTAGGAATAGACGAATCATCAGGCGCAGTCTCGATAGTACTATAGTTGCCAAGGTTGATCACTGGTTTGCCGTCAAGACCCGCCCTGACGTATCCCTTGACTATCTTAATCACGTCGCCGGCCTGCAGGCCCATTTCGTCCGGTATCGTCGTGTGTTTGTCCCACAGCTTAACCTTGACCTTTGCATCCTTGTCGTATATCACAAGTGTGCGAGTAGCAGCCTGCTCGTTGCTATCTCTTCTGGTGAACCTGTGAATAGGGTAAATGTTCATGATCCTGCCTACGACTGTGGCCTCTTTTGCCCCTATGTAAATGTCCTTAAGGCCTGTTTGCATTTTGGAGACGTTGTCAAATGATACACCAAGGTCAGCTGCAACAAGAAAGAGTGCACCTTGGTCAGTAAGATAGCCGGCACCCACCTTACGCTTTTTTTCGTCAATCAAGTCTCTTACCCGCTCTGGGTTCAGCTCAGGGCGCTGTCGAAGAAGGATCTCTAGCATTCCCTTAAAATCTTGGGACGACGACAAAGCTTGCATTGAACCTCCAGTATGAAAGAACCATTGCTATTCACTTGCCTATATATTTTGAGAGAAGAAACTGAGAGAGAAAAAAATCAG
>JAICPK010000151.1 GCA_025929855.1 Nitrososphaera sp. | reverse complement strand
TCTAACAGGGACGCAATAGTCATAGACGATATAATAAGCAGCGGTGGCAGCCTTGTCAAGGCAGCGGAAGTTCTTCACAAGAAGGGAGTGCGCAAGATATATGCAATGTGCGCTCATGCGCTACTGATCAGAGACGCAGCTCAAAAAATTAAGTCTGCCGGTGTTGAGGACATTATCTCTACAAATTCGGTGCCAAGCCAGTATTCTAAGGTTGATTTGAGCCCAGAGATAGCATTGGCGCTCAAGTCGCGCTATTAGCATAAATTTGGTTGGAATCATCATATAAATCCGCCAAATGGTAGATATGCAGCTCGTTTTTTTGGGTACTTCGTCGGGTGCCCCTACCGTGCAGCGTGGTCTGTCTTCAATTGCGCTCATAAGAGGAGCTGAGTTGTTACTCTTTGATGCCGGCGAGGGGATGCAACGCAACTTTATCAAAGCGGGCCTCGCAATGAATAAGAAAATGAAGATCTTTATTACCCATATGCATGCCGACCACTGCGTTGGGCTACTTGGATTGCTTCAGACAATGGAATTGCAAGGGAGAGAAAAGAGTATCGACATTTACGGCGAGCCAAGACTTGAAGAGTTTCTTCGAGAAAATATGCGCATCATCGGTTTTCGGCTTACGTTTGATATTATTGTGCGTAAAATAGAGAAAGAGGGAGTCATAGTGAGAGAAAGGGACTATCAAGTATCCTGCTGCCAGGCCATGCATTCAGTTCCTTCTTTTGCGTACTGCCTCGAAGAATTTGACAGGCCTGGGGTCTTTAATGTTGCTGAGGCAAGGAGGCTAGGGATACCAGAGGGCGATCTGTATAGCAAGCTTCAGCGTGGAGAGGACATCGTCTACGGAGGTCAGACGATTAGATCAAGCCAAATTGTCGGACGGCCTCGCAAAGGAAGGAAGATAGGAATCTCAGGAGATACGAGACCGACGGATAGGCTGGCGAGATTCTTCAAAGATTGTGACCTGCTAATCTTTGAATCCACTTACAGCCAAGACAAGCAAGAAAAGGCTATGGAGAATGGCCACTCCACTGCAGCTGAAGCCGCAACAATAGCCAAAAAGGCGGATGTTGATAAGCTGCTACTCACACACTTTAGCGCGCGATATGACGAGACTTCCCTGCTTGTGAAAGAGGCAAGCGCCATTCATTACAATGTTGAAGCAGCGGAGGATCTTAAAGTCGTCAGGGTCTCATATAAGCAAGATTCGTAGGTGACTCGTTCTTGAAATGAAGCTTACGTGGATAAGAACCTCTAAGAGCGAGAGATGAATTATGATATCCTGAAATTTGCAGATCTTGGTGCAAAAATGCAGATAACTAGGGCCTTGTATCAACTTGTTAGTCTTTAATATCATAGCTTTTAATTCGCTTTTCTCCGTCACCCATTAGAGGCTCTAGTTCTGCTTACAGCTTCTTCTTTTCCTTAAGCACTCCTATAGTAATTGGAGGAGAGTGTCTTCGAGCTCGGAGAAACATTGTCAAGATAGACACAACTCAGGTGCAAGTTCAGTCCTTGCCGATTCCGGTGTCAGACTAAATTCTATTATCAAATACCACGCGTTCCCGCATATGGCTCAGGGATGTCATCATATGATATTAGAACATGGGAGCTTCTGGCATTCACTTATTTATAACGTAAAAGTCATATACACTTACCTTTTCTGACATTTGTTTTTTCTTAACATTATACTCTATGATGGCCCAGACAGCTGGGAATGTTTCGACGAGTCCTATCACAGGGCACAGAAATAAAGTCTGTAAATGTAGTAGTATCTTTTTTGCCCATTTCATTTTTGAATATCGCAAGTTCAGGAAGAGTCCCAACTGGTATGAACCGAGCCACACTAAAGATGCGAAGAGCAAGATGGCAGTTGTACCAAGTTCGATTGGAGCGGTTGTTAATTGTGAATTCGAGAGCGAGGAAAAGGCAGAAGTAGTCAGAACATTTCCAGGAAGCGACATAATGTCAGAGCTTATGATACCAAGTTCATTCATCGAGAGCGAAAAGAGTGGAAAGATGTAGGCTTGTATCATCAGGGCCATCGATGCTACGCCGGAAGCAAAGCCAAGGAAAAGAGTCAAAGATTTGAACATGACTTTGTATCTGTGCCATCGTGGAAATTTGTCAAGGTTTTGCATTGTACCCAGGAACCACCGTCTCCTCTGGAAAAAATGATCTTTTAGGTTCAGCGGCGGCTGCTCAAGCAATATCCCACCATGCCACCCCATCGATCCTTGACCATACTTTTCGTAGACCCTGTATCCAAACATTTGGTCCTCGGCAAGGGTATATCCAAAGTTCCAGCCAATATCATCTTCAATGTCTGATCTCACAAGTAGGTTGCTGCCGTGCATGTGCAGCGGGGGAGGATTTGTCATCTGAGAAACGCAG
>JAICPK010000018.1 GCA_025929855.1 Nitrososphaera sp. | reverse complement strand
GAATAAAGACTTCCTAACTGAACTTATCAACAGGTTTGGCAAGCCGGTGCTAGTTGAAACATGGAAGGAGCGCTTCTTTTACTTCACACTCAAGTGGGAGTTCAATTTCATCGACGGCCTTGGCAAGGCATCAGCTCTCTCAACTGACCAAATAGATGTTGAGAACGGCGCGCGTTATGGCATAGAGTTCGTTGAAGAAGACGGCACCAAAAAGAACCCGATAATTCTGCACAACTCGCCTTCAGGCGCGGTAGAGCGGGTAATCTATGCGCTATTGGAAAAATCGGCCAAGATATCCAAAGAAGGTGGTATCGCCTCGCTGCCGCTTTGGCTGTCACACACGCAGATTCGTGTAATACCCGTAAGCCACGAGCATATCATATACTGTGAAAAGGTACTGGCAGAGCTGACTGAAAACCAGATAAGGGCCGACATAGACGATCGCGATGAAACAGTGGGCAAAAAGATACGTGAATCTGAAACCGAATGGATACGCTACACTATAGTCATTGGCGACAAAGAGATCAACTCTGACAAGCTGATTGTACGAGACAGAAATGAGGGTAAACAGCGAGAGTTTACTCTGCATGATCTGATAAATGAAGTCAAGGCACAAACAAGGGACAAGCCCTACCTTCCCTTGAACCTTCCGCTGCGTCTATCAGCTAGGCCGCAGATTATTGTCTAGCATATTTTCGAGATAATATTCTATACAATGTTTGAGTAGCCAGTGTGCCTTCTCGGTAGTCGTCATTTTTCAAAGCAACTTCGACCATATCCATTCCAATCAGGCAGGCTGATAGATCTATCGCCTTGATCAGTTTCAGTACCTGAAATGGATCCAGACCAAATGGTTCTGGCGTTCCAGTGCAAGGTACATAAGGCAGGTCGTATACGTCAATGTCAAATGAAATGTAGATCTTTTTACCGGCAGTTGCCTTTTGCAAATACCTAGCGACACTGTCAATATCATTGTGCACCTTCCACGCATCAAAGGTTGTGACACCATTTTTGCTAGCGGTTTCGTTTTCTTCTTTGTCTGTCTGTCGGATACCTATTTGGATCAAATTTTCGCCTGGGATATATTTGAGCAAATGGTAGAAGGGAGTGGTGTGGCAGATCTTCAAGCTTTCATAGTTGGGCTTCATGTCGCGGTGAGCATCAAAATGTATCACTATTGGCTCTTCTTCGGCAAGCGCCTTCAATTGATAGTATGATAGCGTGTGCTCGCCGCCGAGCATCACTGGAATCTTGCTGTTGTTGCGTAGTGAAGCAACTACCCTTGGGATTGTTGAATCAAGATAGTCAAGCATCTTGACGATACTCTTTGTTTTGGGCAGCTTTAGGTCGCCAAGATCAAATATGTCAACAAGGTCATGAATATTGGTCTTTTCATCCAGCATAAACGTCTCGCTCTGGAGGGCAGAAGTCCGCCTTATCGCCTCCGGTCCCCTAGATGTCCCTTTGCCAAAGCTGGTGGTGATATCAAGAGGCACACCATAAACAGCTACATTTGATTCCATGAATGAAATTCTGATCGGTATGTCCGCAAAGCTATAGCCTGCCTTTGTCCCTTCCGGCACCATAAAGAGCGAAAGTATGTCCAACTCTCACACAATCTTCAAGACCGGTTGATAATAAATTATGATGCCGGCTTGCTCCAAAACAGCTCATCAAGACTCTGTTGTCGCGGCTTGCCTAGTACCGACTTGAAGTCAAAGTTCAAGGCAGACAGCACTTGCTCAAATGTAGACTCCATTGTTTCAAGATATTTTTCGGTGTCAATTTCTTCTGGGTTGGAAAGCTCGACTGGCCTGACGCCGTCGCCTGCCTTTATTTTGACATAAGAAATGATGTCACCGGCTCGGACCTCGCGTTTGTTTGCATCCGCAAGCATCTTGGCAGCTTTGATATGTTGTGGCAGGCCTTTGTAGATGTCACTACTGTTGCCGTCTACAGTTTTGGAGCCCGTCTTTTTGCCATATGTACCCAATGATTTGTTGATCGTAACATTGAAGCTCAATTCTTCAAGTGGAATTTTGTGTACTTCCAAGTTCTTGGCATTTTCTTGAATAATGTTCTTAATTTTTCCTTTGGCATATTCAAAATCTTTCTCCGAGTTAATCTTTCCAAGTATTTCCAGGATATCATAGAATGCCTTCCTGATAAATGGCGGAGTATGTGATTTTTTGCCTGTAAGACCCTTTACATCAACCGTTCCATCGGATAGGACGCCAAGGTAGTTCTTTTTGAGGTCGCTGAATACAACATAGCGGTACTGCTTATCTATTTCAAGGTCTACGCCTAGCGTCTCTCTAGCCCACTGCACCAGTTGCTCTATGTGCTTTTGATCCGGATTGCTGAGGAAAATGCTGTCAGTGTCACCATAAACAACCCGAATCCCAATCTCTTTGCATTTGTTAATGGTTCTGTTAATGGTTGTCCTGCCAAGGGCAGCAGTAGCATCTGCCACCGGCAGGCAGTAGAGTGGGAATATTGCTGCGCCCATGACGCCATAACTGGCATTGAGAATGACCTTGATAGCCTGGCTTACCACATTGTACAGCTTGCGCTCTTCTGGCGGAAGTGCCTTGTCCTTTGACAGGTGTTTGTAATAGTTGACTCTCAAGTCACGAAGCGATCCTATTAGAAGCGAAGTCAAACCTTTCCTGTGCTTGCAGACCCAGTGAGTTGTACCTTCCACTTCCTTTTCCCTACAGTCTTCATGAGAGCAATTGATAGTTTCGTATGATAAATTATGCACTTTGATAATACTAGGATAGAGGCTAGCAAAGTCTAGGACAATGACGTTAAAATGTATGCCTGGTACAGGCTCAACAACTTCGCCACCTCGATATTTTTTTTCTTTAATAATGGCTGTAGTCGATGCAGTCCCCTTTTTTTCCAGCTCACTCCTGCTCGGTATCAGCTCATTTCGCTGGCGATGTTCGTAGTACAAGATGCCCCTGATCCATTGGTTGACGCCAAAGCGGGCGATATCATCTACTGACAGCCGTCCAATCCTTGCGATGACGACCAGAAGTTTCATTAGCAGATTATCATTAAAGCTAGTCAGCCTGTATGTGAGATCGGCATCCTTGAGGCAATATTCTGCTAATCTCTGAATGGGTAAATCGCTTATGTCCCCCTCAAACTCTATTTTTGAGTCATCCAACAGTGCTTCGCTGATAGCATTGAGGGTATGGTCAGTGTAGGCACGGCTGAAAGCATAGATCTGGATCGACCTGTTGTCAAATGTCCTATAGAGGTCTATGTGGATGCCATGCCTGATGCCGACTGGCTCTGCCTGCATTCCATGTTTGATAAATGACTCTCTTTTGACCATTATGGGCACCTTGTCCTTTGGGATCGCAACACCGTTAGGATCAATGCGAGAATCCTGGGAGCGCGCATAGAGATAGGGCAGATCAAAGTCGTCACCATTGAACGTGATTATAATTGGATAATCATTGATTATCATGAATGCCTTTTCTATCAACTCTTTTTCAGTTGCACAGGGTTCTGCTTCAGGAATTAGCGGTGTGCCATCGCTTGGTATGTTGTTTGTAAGCACGAGCACTTTCTTGAAACCGTCACTTCCAACAAACCCTGCAGCTGTTATACGCCTGTCATGATCGCGTGCATTTGGCATCCTTCCCTCTTCCGTCTCGACCTCAATGTCGATAGCTACTCGCTTCAGCTCTGGTATTGGCTGATTGAGAAGTTTGGCCCAGTTTGTAATGTATTGTCTATATTCCTTGCCTGCCTCTCCTGCCTCTTTTATCTTGTCCCACAATAAACTTCTGAGTGCAAATTGCACCTTCTCAGAAATAGGGTACTCAAATGGAGTTATCTGTTCGTCATTTCTAACGTAATATGAACCTGGTATCAGCGCCCGGTCGTAGAGATAGTTCTCATGGTATTTGATATCGGCTTCCCATGACGTCACTTTTTCACGAAAGCTGTAGTCGGTGCCACCTATTGAGAGAGGATCAGGTGCAATCACTTTGAGGACTTCAATTTCCTTGTCAAGAATGATATCTTGTTTCGTGACCCGTTTGAGTATGAATTTAGTCTCCTTTTGCGCAACCTGTTCGGCCTGCTTCGCAAAGTCCATCTTTGTATAGCAGTAGGGTTTGTGGTCAGTTCTGTCGCGCCATTGGTAGATAATTTTGTCTTGTGGATCGTAAAACTTCAGGTAGACTTTTTTCTCTTCCCCAGAGTAAACGGCAGATAGCAACAGCATTGGCCTGCTATCTTTGGGCAACTCCGGCAAGCTGTCAAACCCTTTTCTACGATCTGATACAAATTCCTGCTGCTGAACCAAGATACAGACTGTTTGTCCATGGATCGATATTAAACGTTTTATCTAACAGTTGGATTCATGCTACATGTGGACTGCAAGGTCGCGATAATTGGCGGTGGTGTGCTTGGAATGTCAATTGCATACTTCCTTTCAGCACACGCCAAGAGTCCTGAATCAGTAGCGCTGCTAGAGCAGGAAAACAACATTGCGCAGCATAGCAGTAGCAGGAATACTGGAAAGGTGCATGCGCCCTTTCTCTACGACCCTACAAAAAAGAAGACTTTTGCCAAGGCTGCAGCGCTTGGCTACGAGTTGTGGCAAAAATATTCCAGTCATAAGAGAATGCCGTTTAGGCGTGATGGTGTCCTTGAGGTTGCACTTAATGACGAGGGAATAGACCGGCTGTATAAGTACATGGAGTGGGGGATAGCAAACGGCCTTACAAAAAATGAACTGCAATTGCTTGACAAAAATGAAGTAGCAAAAATTGAACCAAACGTGCGATGTGTCTCTGCAATATATTGCTCCAAAGATGCATCGGTTAACTATGGCGCATTCACGATTGGACTTCTAGAAGATATTCAGTCGTTCGGTAGCAAGCTGCTTTTGGGACACAAGGTCGAGCGAATATCATCATACGGCCAAGGAGTCTATTCGATAACTACGAACCAAGGCAAAGAGATCAAAGCAGAGTATCTTGTCAATGTGGCCGGCGGTAACTCGATGGACATTGCCCAGATGATGGGTGTTGCACAGGGCTACACCGACATGCATTTTAGAGGGGAGTACTGGCAGGCACCACCAGAGTACCATAACCTGACGAAGCTATCGATCTATTCTGTTCCTAAGCACCCAGAATATCCCTTTCTTGATCCACACTGGATCGTGCGAGCAGATGACAGGCGTGAGGTGGGGCCAAATGCCATACCTGTGTTCGGCCCATATGCCTACGGCTGGCGTAGGAACTTGATAGATATGTTACCAAAAATAATGGAGTCATCTCATACAGGTGCGCGGAAGATTTTTTTTGACAGACAGTTTCTGTCGCTTGTAAGCACCGAACTGAAGAGCTCTTTATCCAAGACAATGATGATAAACAGAGTGCGTGAATTTTTGCCGCAGCTCAAGCCATCTGCTTTTACCCAGCGTGGGACAGCCGGCATAAGATCATCAGTCATTGACAAGACCGGCAGATTCGTACCAGACACGCTCATACTCGAGCGTGATTCTTCGCTCCATGTGCTTAACTATAATTCGCCGGGAGCCACAGGTGCACTACCTATGGCAGCTAATATCACAAGTAAAATAATAAGAGCCGATGTACTGCAAACAAGTGACAAGGCAAGGTCACTATGGGATGCTACCGAAATTGCAGATAGAATGAAAGCATGATCGATTTTTTAAGGTACTGCCCATCACGATAGCATAAATTGCTCAAGGAAGTTTTTCTTGGTGCTCTAAGAAATAAAGACGTCAAGATATCAAAGATAAAAGATTCAAATTTTCACAAAATTCTGGCAGAAGCATCATCGCGCTGGATTTCATATGAGTCTGTGCCAGAAATATGCGAGTCTGCAGGCATTGATAGCAGCTGGAACAGGCGTGCTTTTCAGGGTCTTCAACTTTATGTCATAGACGCAGTGGCAGTCACTAGCACTAACAAGATCTTAGCTCTAGAGTGGGAAGAAGACATAGCTGGCTCTGCAAGAAGCGAGCTGCTAGAATCAAGAGCGATGGTAATGGAGGCATCTGTTGCTCAAAAGGCGGCCGGCAAGGCTGACAATATCTGCCTCGATGGTTCACTTGTTTCGCGTTTGACTAAAAGCAAGCCTGAAGCAGCGTCTGAAATAGTGAAGAAGTGTACAAGCTGCATATTTATATCAAAGACCTCTGAGAGCAGGCTGCAATTTGGCCCGATGGGGTCAAAGGCCGGAGACATTTACTATTATGGACACACCTCCAAGGAGGCTGGCTTCAGTATTCCTGTTGAAACACAGTTCTGCCATGCGCCCTTGTTTGAAGTCTATGCAAGACTGCGCGACCATACTCCTGTTATTCGGATTGAAATCATGAGCAATGCAACTGAGCAAGAAGTAAAATCGACCTTGAATAAGCTACGGTACCACAGTGTAGGCGGCTATCCGTACTGCCTAAAGCTTGCGCACAATACCTGCAAGATAACCAATGAAGATATAGACAGACTCGCAAGCATATATGGCCTGCAGAATGAGCAAGGAGCAAGGGATGCTCTAAATGAGTGAAGAACTAGGCATCCTTATCGGTGTCACCAAGCCGGATCAGGTGACATTTGAATCAAGAAGGCCTGTTAGCATCGGCGAATACGTTATTCTCAACTATGGTATAGACAAGGTGCTTGGGCTTGTCGAAAAGTCATCTATTAGCAGTGATGCACTAGGCAGCAGCATTCGCAACTATGAAGAAGCATTTGAGAGCAAACATGTTGCCGCCGAGAACCGTCGAGATAAAAGTTACAAGGGGTACATACGTATTCTTGGCTATGTGGCTGAGTTAAAAAAGTGCAAGGCAATATTGCCTGCACTGCCTCCAGAGCCTGGTACTGAAGTGTACGAAGCATCAGTTAAAGATCTTGATGCCATCTTTGCACCCTCTGGACAGCAGTGGGTAATGATAGGTACGCTTCTCCGGAATACTGGAGTAGGTGCTCGAGTGGATATCAACAAAGTCGTATCTCGTCACCTTGCGGTGCTTGCCATGACTGGCATGGGCAAGAGCAACCTAGTCTCGCTTTTGGCTAAAGAAATAGCTAGAATAAGCGGCACGATGGTGATTTTTGACTACCACGATGACTATTCTACGCTTGACATGGGATCTAACAACATTAACCTTCTGGACGGAAGGATAAATCCGCGGCTTTTGTCGGCAGACAAGCTCGCAGAGGTCATTGAGATTCAGGAAAATGCTTCAAACCAGATGCATGTGCTTAGGTTGGCGTTCACCGAAGATGTCAAGCAGCGTAAGGGCGAGGACTTTTGGGATGCGCTGATCCACGCTGCATCAGAAGTTGGTGCCGACAAGTTATATCGCGAAGCAGCAGCCAAGGTAGTTGACAAGATCGATGATGCAAGGCGCAAGTTTCATACCATTTTGGATCCTAGTATGACAGATCCCTTGGCGCTTCTTAAGAACTACAAGATAAATATTATCAATCTGGTAGAACTTACCGAGCGACAGGCTAACATTGCTGTATCATTCTACCTTGAAGAGCTGCTCGACGATAGGAAAAAGGCAACACGGCAAAACAAGGGTGCCGCTAAGTCGCAGCCGCGCTTTCCAGCTCCGATACTTGTGGCAATAGAGGAGGCACATGTATTCATACCAAAGGATGAAGACACAGATACAAAATATTTCGCTTCTAAGGTTGCACGTGAAGGAAGAAAATTTGGGTTAGGGCTAGTCATTGTGTCACAGCGCCCAAGAGGAATCGATGCCAATATCTTGAGTCAGATGGGCTCGCTTGCAGTAATGCGCATGATCCAGCAGGACGACCAGATGCATATTTCTGCAGCAAGCGAAGCACTTAGCCGAGATCTTATTGATCAGCTTACATCATTAAACCCCGGCGAGGCTATATTTGCCGGTCAGTGGGTCAACTTACCTACGTTTGTTAAGGTAGACGAAGTCAAAGAGCGAAAGATAGGCGGCGATCAGAAAGCAGTCGAACAATGGAGCCAGCTGGCAGCATTGAAGCAACAAGCCGCCAAAGAATCATCGGAGTCATACATTCCATCAGGCTATATACAGGATTAGCAGTTGATGATCCTAAAGAATAGAAATGTTGATATCACACATCTCTGACCTTCACCTTGGATATTCACAATTCGGTCTAGAGGAAAGAGAGGAAGATGTCTACCAAGTTTTTCATGAGGCAATAGATGCATCAATAAAGGAGAGAGTAAGTCTTGTCATTTTAGCCGGCGATCTATTCCACAATCCTAGGCCGTCCGGCAAGGCGATAATCACACTTGGCAACATGTTGAAAAAACTGAAGGAAAAGCAGATCCCAGTGGTCTTTGTGCTGGGCGAACATGACATAAGCCGGCTTAGAGATGTGCCATTTGTTCACATTTACAGCAACCTTGGGCTTGCAAAGAAACTCCGATATGATGAACCTTTCAAAGTTGAAAATTGTGTATTGTTTGGGGCAGACAAGGAGCGGCGCAGTAGCATTGATTCACTGATCGAAAAGATGCGTCATGCGGAGCAACTTGCAAAGCAACACGATGGCAACAAGGTGCTTGTGCTGCATCAGGGTCTGGCTGACTTTAACAAATTTGCAGGTGAGCTCAATTCTGCCGATCTTCCTGCAGGATTTAACTACTATGCACTGGGTCACTATCATGACCACCTCGAAAAGAGGTTTGATTTCCTTGGCGGACCACTTGCTTATCCTGGCTCAATCGACCTGACTCCAAGCGAAGGGATCAAGGAGGCAGATAAGGGCTTCATCATAACCGACATGTCTGGCGAAGAGCCATCAACACAATGGGTACTGCTTGAGAGCAGACGTCCGCAATTCTCTGCCAGAATAGACTACAGAGACCTTGCAAATGCAGTCGAGCAAATAATCAAGAAGGCAACAGCCCATGACAAAAAGCCCATTGCAAGGATAGAGATAGCTGGGAGCAACATTGACTCTAAGGTTATAGCTGAGCACTTGAAAAAGCTCAACAACTCTTGTCTTCATTACATTTGGCAGCCGCTAGAAGAGCATCTTGCTACTACTGTGTATGATTCCAAGCCTGCAGACCTTGATAGTGAGCTCTATCGGCTGTCGACAGAAGCGCTTGGGTCAGACGAGCTTGCCAAGTTTACGATAGGCGAAGTATTGCCACTTGCAGCTGAGAGGGATGACAAGTCGGTTCTGGAATTACTGTGGCAGGCGTACAAGTTAAACAAATTTGGAGGCTACAATGTTAAATGATAAAGGATATTCAACTGAAGAATTTCATTGCACACAAAGACACCAAGATAGAATTTTGCAAGGGTATAACAATATTTCTAGGACATAACGGCTCCGGCAAGTCGTCAATCATTGACGCAGTGACGTTTTCGCTCTTTGGCAAGCATACAAGAAAGTCAAACAAGAATCTTGTAAGAAGAGGCGCCAACCATGCTATGGCGGAGATACGCTTTGCTATCAACTCTAAAGAGTTCCAGGCGATAAGAACGCTAAACGGCTCCGGCCTCCAGTCATTTTCGCAGCTTGTACTTGTATCAGATGGTGACAAGATAGTAAATAAGCCAATTGTCGGAGGCGAGCGCAGACAGTTTGGCGAGTCAATGAGTGTGGAAATAGCACAGGTGCTTGGGCTCAACTATGAAAAACTGCGCGTTGCTGCGGTAGTGCAACAGGGTGAGCTGGTCAGGATAGTAGAAGCACAACCAAAAGACTTTAAGGAATTGCTAAATGGCCTGATTGGCATTGACAGACTCGACTCAGCTTATGAAACGATGCGCAATGTCATCCTAGGCTTCCGCGAAAGGCTGCGTGATGAAATAGGCTACACTGATGAGGAAATTCCAAAGGTGGAAAGACTGCTGGAGGAAAAGGAGAAGAAGCTAAAGGAGGGATCATTGCTTTTGAAAGAGTTTGAAGATGAAAGAAGGCTGCTTGAGGAAAAAATAGGTCAACTTGACAAGGAAATCGAGAGGTTGGAGCCAGTCATCCAAAAGACACAGGAGCTTCAGAATTGCGAAAAATTGCTCATACGACATGTCACTGAAAGGCGCAGCCACCTTGGTACAGAAGTGGAACAAATGGAAAGAGTAGTTATAGAAGCAAAGAACTTGCTCGATGTGCTGAAAACCAAAGAAGAAGTACACATACGGCTCAAGATGATAAAAGCTGAATCAGAGGAGATCCATTCAAAGCTGGAGGAAAATGAGGGCATGATGGGCAAGCTACTTGGCCTTCTAGAGTGTGCCGGCAAACTGCATATAGCGGATGGCAAATGCCCCGTTTGCAACTCTCCTGTTACAAAGGTTAATGAAATGTTTAATGTAGATCATATTCAGCTAGAGATCAGGCGTAGATCGGAAGAAAAATACAAACTGCAAGTAGCCAAGGTTGAGCTCAAGAAAGAAGAGCAACAGCTGGCAGAGCAGGACAAAAAGATAGTGACAGCAGAAAAGTTCCTATCAAACAATTCTATAAGCTCTGAAAACGACTTGGTCAAGATTGAAGACGATCTCAATAGCAAGAAAAAGTATCTGGCCAAACTCCCTCTGCAAATAGCCTACGTAGGAGATGATCCTTTCAAGCTGGTAATAGATGGGGTCTCAAAGACACTTGCTGAAGAAATTGCTGCATTACGGGGGCAGGTGAGTGGTTTGAGCCTCCCTCAATACACAGATGCGAAACTAGAGAGGACAAGGCTGATACAAGAATTGCAGGCTGCAAGTGTCAAAACTGGTGAGTATAGACGTGTAATAACTGACGCCCAGACAGCGATAGATTCTGCCATGCATGCAATGGAGCAGTTAAGACAGGCATCTGAATTCTCCAAAATGCTGGAAAGGATGCGTTCGATGATATTCAATAGGGACGGGATGGTGGGCATTAGCCTTCGCTCATGGGCGCTCGGAGTTATATCGCAGAAGGCGTCAGAATATGCCTCGCTCTTTAATATTGGCATTTCGAGGATCGAACTTACAGAAGGGGCACGAGAAGTAGCGGTAACATGTTACGGCAGGCAGGGTGAAATTGATATAGACTCACTTTCCGGAGGCGAAAAGGTGGCCGTAGCCCTCGCACTTCGTCTTAGTATTGCATATATGATGGGTTCAAATAAGCTTGATTTCATCATTTTAGATGAGCCAACTGCACATCTTGACGAAGACAGGCGGAGAGGGCTTGTCAGAATACTATCTGAGGCATTTAGAGAAGGTGTCGGACCATTGGCCCAGCTAATAATAATAACTCATGACTCTGAAATTTTTGAAAACTCTGAAGTCGATCAAATATTTAGGTTTGCCATGACAGCTGATGGTTCGTGCATCTCAAGAGAATAAGAAAGTTATCTTTTGTAGCCCTCTTACAATATCATAACATGTCATCAT
>JAICPK010000122.1 GCA_025929855.1 Nitrososphaera sp. | reverse complement strand
GAGGGAACACATATTCAGCCTTACTTATTTTAGTCGTTACTTTTTTCTTCGGCTGCAGCAATATCCTTTATGTGCTCTACAACTATAGGTAGGAATGCTCCCACGTCCGTTACAATACCAATTGCCTGAGCAGTTCCTCTATCGATGAGCTTAGTCACCACAGGCTGGCTAATATCAACTGCCACTACCTTGACTGAGGCAGGTAACATGTTTCCCACTGCAATAGAATGTAGCATCGTGGATAACATCATCACTAGCCTGGCTCCCTTAATCACTTCCTTGTACTTACGTTGTGCCTCAACAACGTCTGTAACTACGTCAGGTAGAGGACCGTCGTCACGTATAGAGCCTGCGAGTACAAAGGGCACATGGTTCTTTATGCATTCATACATCACTCCACTTTTTAGGATTCTTTTTTCAACCAGTGACTTGAGTCCTCCAGCTTTGAAAACCTCGTTGATGGCCTGCATATGGTTCCGGTGTCCTCTAACTGCAAGTGTGCCATCGTTCACACGCATGCCAAGCGAAGTACCAAGCAATGCATTTTCAACATCATGCACAGCAAGCGCGTTGCCTGCAAGAAGGCCATCAACGTATCCCATCCTGATCAACGAGGCGAGTGCTTCAACTGCACCAGAGTGTACAAGCACCGGCCCTGACACTACAATTATCTTACCTCCTTCCTTCCTTGTATTGTAAATATCGGTTGCAACTTTTCGGGCAATGTGTTGCGTGGGGCGCTCGCTAGAACTTGCGCTGCTCATGAACTGGAAAATATCTATGCCTTCCCGGGGACGCTCCTGTGGGATTATCTTGACGCCCTGCTCACCTACAACTATCATGTCGCCTTTGACAATGTCGCGCACCATCTTACACTCGGCTGTCTTGCGCTTGATGTCCACTGCAATGCACTTGTCCATCATCATATTATGGACATCTATCCATTGATTGCCATAGTAAACTTGTGTTGTGTTGTTTGTGGTGCTATAAAAGTCGTCCGGCATCACCATATCCTTTGGGGCAGGCTCTAGTTTCACCTCCCGCACTGACACAGGTTGAGCGCCTTCTCTGTATACCTGTTCAAGTATGCTTTCAAGGTGTTCCTTACTTTTTCCCTTTACAAGCAGCCGGGCGTAACTTGGATCGCTTTTTCTCTTACCTACGGTGAACTCGAGCACCTGAAAGTCGCCTCGAAGATCCATGATACCATCAAATATTCTTGTCAGTATCATCGAATCGATAAGATGTCCCCTTGTCTCTATTTCCTGCTCAAACCTGTCTGCCAAGTTATGCTCATAAGCTTATATCGGTATAAAAGCCATATCTGCACGTGTAGTCTTGTCACAGCGTTTATTACTATTATTCATTATTTGACCGCTGATCTATTGAGTAAAATGGTAATATAATCGCATTTCAATGATTGGGATCATCATAGCAGTCTCAGCACTATTAACTGCTTATGTATATGTATCATGGAATATAGTAAACCTAACCTAACCTAATCTGACTATCCACGATAGGTTTGCGTATTCTTTTCTAAAAACGCAAAGATAGATAAGGTAATAATTTTGCAATCAATTGCATTTCTTGCGATTGGATCATAATATTCATTATCGGTTGGGCTGCATTCGGATAAGTTACTTTTGCTACTACTGATCGGCACCCTTCCTCATTTACTGTAAGAGAGAGGTAGTCGGACCATAGACAGAGACAACAGCAAAAAATTGATGATGAACTGGGCTAGATGGGGAGGGATAGCTTCCCAAAGTATTCCTGCATATTTTGCTCCGCCTTAATCTTCGTGATAATCTCATTCTTTAAATCTTCTGAAAACCACTGCGCAATTGATTTTGCAATGCCCTTGCTGTCGCAAAAGGCAATCATGTAACCAGTGTCCTCCTTGACCACGGCGTAAAGTATCTCTTCTCCTACAGGCTCCCAGATATTGTTTTTATTGTCTTTGAGGGCAAGGGCAGGCATGGCATGGCCTGTATAGCGTGTCAGCAACTCTTGTGCAGCTTTTACACGTTTTTCCCCTATCTTGAGGGCCACGAAATATTGCATGCACTATTCCTTGGCCGATGCCGGCCTTAAAGATTTTAGGATTTCACTCACAATGTCGTCTGCATCGCCAAGGGCTGTCTTTGCAGATTCAAAGAAAGGAGCCAGCAAGTTGTCTTCGTATCCCTGCTTTGCATACTGATCAGCCTGCAGCGCCATCTCCAGCTTATCCATCCGGTGGACAAATCTCGCAATTTCGGTCCTATTATGCAGATATTCAAGCCAGATCTCTTCATACTCTTCTCTTACCTCTTTGGGAAGACCAGACAAGATGAATTTCATTGCCTTTTTCTCTTTGGCTAATTTTTGCCGAGCAGTAACATCGCCGGGCACGAAGTCGCCCACCATTGACTCTGCAAGATCATGCATGAGAACCATCTTGATTACTTTGTGCGTATCAAAGCCCAGCATGTCTGACAAAAGCATTGCCAAGGTTGCCATTGAAAATGTATGATCTGCAACGGACTCTGCGTCTTCAACTTGGACCTTTGAGACCCAGCCGGCGCGCTTGATAGATTTAAGCTCCAAAACAGAATGAAAAAAAAGAGACAGGTCATCTACTACTACTACTACCATTTTCTTCTATCGCCTTCAAGAAGGCCTGAACCATGGTGTATCCTGTCTATATGCTTTGAAAGCTCTTCTTTGTTGTCGAACTTTGATGCGCAGTAGGGACAACTGACACTATCCTTTTCGCTGGCCATGCTTAATCATGAGAATGAGATACCTAACTTTAAAGCTAATTGTCTTGAGCTACCATACTGCCGCTGATTAAGGTGTTATTAGATGCTATCAGCGCTACATTGTCATTAACCACTTGCGGCAACAGATCGACAAAATATACAAGCACTGTTGTCGTCACTGCCATCAACAAAGTGATGGCCAATATTATCAATACATTATAGATTTGGCCCACAGGCTATAACTTGGCAGTCAAACCTTAGGTATTTTAATGTTAATCTTTTATTGCAATTGCTGTCAGAATAGTGACAGATTACTTTCTCCAAGGGATGTCTTGCATGCCCAGCCTCTTGTTGGCAAGTCGAGCTATTACAAAGAGAAGATCAGATAGCCTGTTAAGGTAGACTATTATTGCAGGGTTTAGGGGCTGGCTCTTTGAGAGCGATACGACAGATCTCTCTGCTCGGCGTGCAATTCCTCTACTAAGATGTAAAAGTGACGCTTCTATGCTTCCTCCAGGCAGGATAAAAAATGTGATCGATTCAAGCTCTGACTCGATCCTGTCGATGATTGGCTCTAGCGTAGATGCCATTTTTTCGCTAGTGCGCGGT
>JAICPK010000007.1 GCA_025929855.1 Nitrososphaera sp. | reverse complement strand
CAGCAAACGAGGAGGAAAAAGAAAATGCAGCGGATGTGGTAGCCTCAAGTAGCGAAGCGAGTGGAGAAAAATCGTCCTCATCTTCTTCAAATGCAGACCAAGAAACAGAAGAAGCTGTTGTAGAGGAGGGTAAACTAGCTAACGAAGAACAACCGATTACAGAACGAGATGCAGCTCAACAAGAACAACAAGTAGTGCCCACAATGTCTCCTGAGCATGTATTGTTATTGCAAGTGCTTAGGCGAGCTAAACGTCTGCAAGATCTAGTCATCGAAGTACAAAAGAATTTGAAGTCATTAACGAATATCCAAAAAGGCATAGATAAAACTGCAGAGCAAGTAAAGCAGCTACAATCTGTAGTTAAAGAATCCCAAAAACAAATTATGCAGATACAGCGCCAGATCTCAGCAGTAGAGCGAGTACAGGAAAAAGAATTTGCAAAGTTGAGAACACAGAAAAGAGGAGGAGCGTTGATGCAAGTTAAGGGCAAGGCTGCTAAAAATAGAGGAAAAAGAAAGAAGCTAAGATAAATAAAATAGCAGAGAGAGCCGTTAAAAAGAATAATAATTGGCATCACCTATATGCTATTATATCTATGCAATGCTCAGCAATGCTCATTAGCAATATACTGAAAAGTCAATATAGCAATCAGAATGTCGACGAGTAGGAAGTTATGTAATGATAGCCAATGAAATATCGTATTATCAGCTCTTCTACTAGAAAAAGTGCATTGTACCTGCGGTTCCTTATCGTGATGCTTCATCAATGAGTGTACCAAATTGCGAAGATACATTTAATCAAGACAACTTGCGGGAAGAAGCAGAGAGAGACGTTTGTTCAATACTTCATTGTTCTCGGTGATGAGCTGTCGTTGTTGTTTAATCCTGTTTGCTTAGGATTTGCAACACTACTAATACTAATAAAAAAATATTGCTTGCTGAGGTATAATAGCTCGTCTACTTATAAAGGAAATTAGATACGGGTCATAGGTTGTACTTGAATGACCCTCATCTTTGGAATTTTCTTTTCTATTTCTGCCTTCTTTTTATCCACCTGGGAAGTCTTCCACTTAGCAAAACATGTTAGGTGGATTGCATTATCCTCTAGTTTACCAACATATATTTCCTTAACCCCTATTCCTTTTAGTGTTTTTTTTAGAATTTTAGGTTCCAAATCCAACTCTTTCCCCATATACTTCAAGAGTAAGACTGTTTTTTCGTCAGGCATATTGTCACCTAGATATAGAAGTTATATTTTATATCGGTTATAAGTCTTATATTCAAATTAGATTTAATCCCTTTTATGGAGGCATCATCCCCCAAGGGACATTGTAACCTTACATGAGCAAATCATCTCATGAAATAGACTGAGCAAGGAGCATTTTTGTCAAAAATATATATAGAATCCATCTAGGGGAGGGTGATCCAAAGAAAGACTGAAGGAAACAGTCTATTGAACAGAGAGATAGATGTGGATATACATCTATACAACTCACTTATGGACATATGGCTGACGCTTAATTTAGTACCGTCCCAGTCCCCCTTTCGTACTTCAGACCTTATAAAAGGAAAGTAGGCATATCCCTTATGAGAAAAGAACATAGCTTCTTGAGCAATTCTAGTGAATTGCAGGCAAGTAACTGCTCTGATTGCAAGAAGCGTAGTATTCTTATCTGTTTAAGATGCGGCGCTTGCTACCTATGCCATACTGCACTCAAAAGACCCTTGAAACAGGCTGTCTTAGAAATTCAATAAGCTTCTAATCTTTTAGGTAAGCTGCTATAAAACTATGCGATACTTTCTGGTGTCATTTTCTAACAATGATCAATCCACTCTGCGGATGGGATTAAAAAATGTGTCACGCTGGACCGGCGTGCGTCTAATCTCTTTGATCAAAGTTGCAAGCTCCTGAATTGAAGTACCTCCAGCCTTACCTGCGGCCTTGAATATTTCTTCAGAAAAGGCAGTTCCCACTAGATCATTGCCACCGTACGAGAGAGCAACCTGCGCAACTTTCTTGCCAAGCGCTACCCAATACACTGAAATGTTGTTAAGCACATTTGCCAAAAGCAGACGCGACACTGCTATAACACGAAGGTCATATGTAGACGGGCTTTCTGCAGTCACCAGTCCCTTCTGTTCCAGTGGAGTATTTTCAAGGCTGAATTTGAGAGGGATAAATGTAGTAAAGCCTTTTGTCTTTCCATGAAGCTCCCTGAGCTTTATTACATGGTCGACGATATGTTCTGGTTTTTCGACATGGCCAAACAGCATTGTGGAGTTACTTCTCAATCCTAACTCATGTGCCTGACGAGCAGCGTCAAGCCATTCTTCGCCGGAACATTTTCCGATCACTATCTGTTTTCTAGTATCGGCGTGAAAGATTTCTGCGCCGCCACCTGGAAGCGCGTCAAGTCCTGCGCTCTTGAGCCGCAATAAGACTTCCTTGATGGAGTTTCTTGTCACCCGTGCAATGAAGAATATCTCTGCTGGAGTAAATGCTTTGATCGTGACCCCTGCAAATTCGGCTTTGATTGCTCGCATCATGTTCTCATAATACTCAAGCCCCAACTTTGGGTGAAAGCCTCCAACGATGTGAAGCTCAGTAGCGCCAAGCTGCTCTACTGCTATTTTTGATCTGGCGACTATTTGTTCAGTCGATAATGTATAGGCATCATTTTCGTTGCCCTTTCTGTAAAAGGCACACAGTGGACAGCTGGCTGCACACACATTGGTGTAATTGAGATAGTACGACGCGGTGAATGTGACAGTGTCGCCGCAAAATTTGCGGCGAATCCTATCTGCGGCCGCACCTAGGAGGAAAAGGTTTTCCTCATTCATCAACTGCACTCCGTCGCTGTACGACAATAGCTCTTCGTTGCCGGATAGAGCCTTCTCAAGTGCAGGGGTTCCGCCTGTGATAGTATCGGTTTTTTGCAAGGATCTTCTTCTGTTTCTCTGTGTGATTGAGCAGACCATATAAATCGTTGTTAGCTTTCACAATTGGTAGCTGAAAGAATATATAAATATCATTAGAGGCCCAAAGACCCCGTTAACATTTGCATCATCATAACAAACTGGTTTCAGATTTTCTGAGTAAATCCGATATTAGCGATATCCTTGACAGTGCCCTTGCAGGCCACCGACTTGGCCTCAAAGACTGCATCAGGTTGATCAAATCTGACGATGTTAATTCTATGGGTTTTGTAGCAAACATGCTGAGGCAGAGTCTCTTCGGTGACACCATCACTTTCATTAACAATATTATCCTTAACTATACGAATGTCTGCATAACTTACTGCAAATTCTGCGCCTTCTATCGCCCCCCTGGGCATGAGGAATCGTATACTGTGCCGATCAAAGAAATAGTCAAGCGCGTTGCTACGTCAAGAGAAATGTTTGGCATCACTCAGGTGCTAATACAAGGGGGCCACAACCCAAACCTTAAGCTAGAGTACTATGAAGATGCATTCAGAGCGATAAAACAGAAATATCCTGAAGTGGGTATAAACGGCTTGTCGCCATCGGAGGTAGATATGATTGCCAAGGTCGAGCGAAGTAGCACAAAAGAGGTTCTTGCGCGGTTAAAAAATGCAGGTATGGATACCTTTGCCGGCGGCGGTGCAGAGATCCTTGAAGATAGTGTCAAAGAACAGATAAGTCCGTTCAAGATAAAGAGTCACGAATGGCTAAGAATAATGGAAGAGGCCCACCACTTAGGCTTGAAGTCAGTAGCGACGATGATGTATGGAACAGTTGAAACGGAAGAGGATCGGGCACGGCATATCATAAAAATAGCACAGTTGCAGCAAAAGACAGGCGGCTTTATGGTATTTATCCCATGGAGCTTTGAGCCCAATAAGACCCAGATGCAGTCTGAAGGCAAAATAAGGTACGCTTCAGGCGGGCTATCGCTCCTAAAAATGATTGCAATTGCAAGGATAATGTATTATGGTCTTATTGATCACTTGCAGTCGTCGTGGCTTACAAATGGTATTGGCATGGCACAGCTTGCACTCAATTACGGCGCCGATGACTTTGGAGGCACACTTACTGGCGAAGAGGTAGTAAGTGCAACTGGCTCAAGGTCAACGGAATTGACCTCCGACAGGATAATTGTAGCTATCAAGCGGGCCGGCTTTAGAGCAGCCGAGCGTGATAATTCCTACAAGCTCATAAAGTACCATTGAAATATCTGTCCCATTTATTGTCGACAAGGACTTTTGTTTCGTCGTCAACTACTGCAAGCTGCTGAATTTCACGCATGTAGCCTTCCTCTCTCCATTTTGTGGTGGCGTCGATCCCTAGCTTTGATCCGAGGTTAACAAGAGGCGAGGCGGGGTCAAGCGTGTCTGTTGGAGTATTATTGATAATAACAGTGTCGCGTGCAGGATCCGCTCGCGCAGTCAATGCCCAAATCACATCGTTTATGTTGTGGACATTAACGTCGCTATCGACGACTATGAACATTTTAGTAAGCGATAGCTGCCCCATACCCCAAAGCCCCATCATGACCTTCTTAGCCTGACCTGGATAATGTTTCTTTATTGAAATTATCGCAAGCCCTTGGAACCAGCCAGCAGCAGGCATGGAAAAATCGACCACCTCAGGTTGAAACATCTGAATGAGGGGAAGAAACGAACGCTCAATTACCTTGCCAAGGTAGGCGTCTTCAAGTATCGGCTTTCCTACTACTGTCGTGAGGTAAACTGGCCGATTACGTCTCATTATTCCTGTCAATGTGAACGTTGGAAATGGCTCTGCTGGTGTATAGTATCCTGTATGGTCACCAAACGGTCCTTCCATTCTAATGTCGTTTGGATCAATATACCCTTCAAGCACAATCTCTGCATTTGATGGCACTTCAAGGTCATTGTCTGTTGTTTTACATTTTACCAGTTTGACACCTTTCTTTCTAATGATACCGGAAAATAGATATTTGTCCATACCCTCTGGCACAGGCGCGACTGCACTAAAGACAGTGGCTGGGTCAGCACCAATCACTATGGCAACTTCAATCTTCTTTTTGTTCTGTTCTTTGATCATCTTATAGTGCTCTGCGCCACGCTTATGCGTCTGCCAATGCATTATTGCGTGCTTGTCATCGACGATCTGGATGCGGTAAACTCCCAAGTTGCGGATATCAGTTTCAGGATGCTTTGTTACAGTCATACCAAAAGTGATAAAGCGCCCAGCGTCGCCAGGAAAGGATTTGAGCACAGGCAGAGAGTTGAGCGATATCTTGTTGCTGTCTGTTTCAACAACTTCGGTGACTGGTCCGTGGTCTACATATCGAGGTCCATACTCACTTATCTCTGATAGCTTCGGCAGCATCTTTAACTTGTTGAGCATGCCTGAGGGCATCTTCATTTTTGTAAGTTCTGTAATGCGCCTACCAATTTCAGAGAAGTCATCGGTTTCAAGCGCTACTTCTAGCCGCTTCATGCTGCCAAAGGCGTTGCCAAGCACCTGCATGCTTGAGCCTTCGACATTTTCGAAAAGCACAGCTGGCTGGTCTCCGGCATACATCAGCCGTCGCATGATTTCCGCAATCTCCAAGTTAGGACTGACCTTTTCTTTGACTCGCCTAAGTTGTTCTGTCTGCTCTAGGGCGTCAACATACTCACCTAGGCTTTCAAGGGGCAATGCCACAGCTATTCCGGCTATGAAAAATATACCTTTGCATTGTTTCATAATCAGTAAATAGTTATTGATGCCACCACAAGCATGTCCGATCAAGAAAGAGAGTACGAGGAAGGCGCTCCAGGAACAGAAACTAAGAGAAAAGATGATCCATTAAAAGAATACCGCGAAAAAGAACCTATGACGCCTGCCAAGATAAAGGAGCACGAGCCAACAGCTGTCAAGCGTGAAATGGAAGAAAATATTACTGAACCGGGCCAGACAGGGACAGACGCAGAAAAGGCTCGTGAGATAGCAAGAAGCAAGGGGATGGCAAAAGGAACAGCCGGTGCAGCTGAAACAGGCGACCAGTACGAACAGGGTGCTGCCGGATCAAATAAGTAAAAACCAATCTTTTTTCTTTTTGTTTATCAACAGAGTGACAGAGTAGAAAAAATTGATTTTCAAAAGCTCCAAGTAGGTCATAGTGCAAGCAAGAGATCAAAAACCTCTGAATATTGAGTTAGGGTATATAGAAGTCGAAATTATACACTAGGTTGGGTATAACCAGCTTAATTCGGCTGACAAAGACAGAGACGACAATTTTAATCCGGCATTAATTTTTTTGTGTGTACGCATATGTATGTGATAGTCAAATACGATGTTTTTCTGTTAATTTAACATGCAAGAACTCAACAACCTTGTCGGGCAGAAAAATGGTAAGGACAAAGATATTGGTAAAACGCTAGCGTCTGACAGGTTTCCTAACACCATGGACAGCTTTTGGTTTTCGATCAATCCTGACATCATTATGAGCCCTTTTGACTTTGTCACAGTCAGACACATTTTCAATACAAGAACTATTGGTATGGTGAAGGAGCTTAAAGCTGCAGAAGATATCGGAACTGCAGCGAGGGTTGCGGTAATGGCAAATACTGGCATAGAAAGCGACTCGGTAAAGACTATCGCTATACAGATGCCTGTTGGAGAAGCCAAACCTGTCAGGTTTGCCACTCAAAAGGAGGTGATATTTGCCCTTGGTATACCCGAGATGCAAAATCCTATACCTGCAGGAATAATAGAAATGACAAATGGTCTCCAGGTACCAGTATCACTTGACATTTCCTATCTGCTTGGACCTGACACGGCGCACGTAAACGCAGCTGGCATTTCCGGCAACTTAAAAACATCATATCTATTTTTTCTGCTTCAATCCGCATATCAAAGACTTGTGAAAGACATGCAGGAGGATGTAGCGATAATAATTTTTAACACAAAGGAAGAAGATCTGCTTCACATCGATGAAAAAAAGAAGGCTAACAAAAAGACAAAGATGCTATTTGACCTACTTGACCTAGATACCAAGCCGTTTGAAAATGTTACATACTTTTTGCCTAGGGGAAGAGATGGTCGGGCGAACTCTGCTGTTGTTCCTAGCAACTCGAAGACATATTCTTTTGGACTGGAGGATGTATACGACAAACTGGACCTGCTCTTCGAGGTTAACGATGATAGCTATAATGTTTCATCGATACTGAACTACATCTATGAGGCGTGGCCGTTGCTCAGCGGCAGCAAACGGGTAAGCACGTGGAGCGATCTGCTTGAATTCAGAGGCTACCCTCAGGAGGTGGTGGCGCACAAATCCACGCTCCTCCGCTTCCTTGGTCATGTTCAGAGGTTCCGCAAGTCGCCTATGTTTATTGACAAGAAAGTAACAAGCAGGTACCTTGGGAAAGAGATAAAAAAAATCAGACGCAGCGACATTTTTGTCATTGACATATCAATGATACCGACTCTACAGGAGCAGGGGTTCGTAGTAGGAGACGTAATGAAGAGCATTGACGAGCTATATTCTTCAAGGCAGAGCGGCAAAAGACCTAAGTATATCTTGATTTTTGTTGACGAGATCAATAGGTTCATTCCACGGCCTGCACGCGATATATCGGCTGTAGCTGAGCAGGTAATGAGGACAATAGTTGCCGGCAGGTCACGTGGCACAATCCTGTTCTCTGCTCAGCAGTTCAAAAGCACTGTCGATTCAGCATTGCACGAAAACACGGGTATGCATATAATTGCCAAACTAGGCATGTCTGAATTGTCAACGCCGCCTTATTTGATGATAGACGAAAGCACAAAGGCTAACATAGTCAGACTCAATAAGGGTGAGCTTGTGATGGTGCATCCTGCCTTTCGACAGCCTATCAAGATCGTATTTCCAAAAGCCCCATTCAAGACAGGCTAGGCATCCTTTAGGAACTTGTTCGTGTTCTTACGGACAAGTGGTATTATCTTGTCCATTATTACCTCGTGCACGTTCCGCTCCGCCTCTACGTCAAATGATAGCAAGAGTACATAATAAAGCCGGCTGTTCTCGTCAGCAATGGGAATCGTTGCCCTGACAAGCTTGGCATAGTTTGACATGGCGTAATTGATCTTGCCTAGCATGTACTCCCACCTAAGCCTTGTATATTGGCGAGTGGCGGCAGTGATTGCATATTGCGCCCGTTCCTCAGGATTGAGTAGTGGTTTGAGGCCCTTCCGTTCTGCTATTGCCACAAGGTGGCCGTCTCCGTCTGCAATTCCAGCAAACCTGATCGACTTGTCAAGGGTAACTACTTTATCACAAAATTCCTGAAAGAATGGCTTCATTCGATTTATCTTGAAAAGCTGACTATATTTGATTTTCGTACAGACTTAAGCAAATACTTAAATGGGCTACACTTATCATTGTGTCTACTTTGTCTGCTCAGGAAGTTGCAATGCTAGAGGATCGTAGGAACTCCCTGTTAAACAGGCGCGAAATAAAGGTTCTTTTCAGGGGAGCGGCTGGCAAGATCAATAGAAATGAGGCTGCCGAGAAAATAGCTAACCAGCTTAAGGTCAATAAAAAGCAGGTTGTTCCGATAAACCTTAGATGTCAAACTGGGATGACAGATGTTCACGGTATATTGTATGTCTACGACGATGAAAACGAGGCTACTAGACAACTCCCACGCTACAGACTGCTGAGGACACTCTCTAGGGAGGAAAGGAAGAAGATACTTGATGAAGAAAAAGCTGCCAAGCTTAAAGCTAAGCAGGAGGGTGCTGCTTCGAAGTCTGGTGCTGCCGCAGGTGCTAAGAGGTAATGGCAGACAAGAAGGCTCCAAGCAAAGGCGAGGTTGCCATCTACAAGTTCTATAACGTACAAGGGGACAAGGTAACAAGGATCAAGCGCGATTGTCCCCGCTGCGGCAAGGGTACCTTCATGGCAGAGCACAAGAACAGATTTACCTGTGGCAAATGTGGCTTTACTGAGTTCACTCACACTGAAAGTGCCAAGAAGGCCAAAAAGTAAAAAAGAGCGCTAGCCAGCAATAGCATCTATTTCTTTTTTGATCATATGCACCACAGAAGGTGCAAGCACAGGATAAAACGATTCGATATACCGCTTGCTCTTGGCGAGGCGTGATATATTACTTGGGTCTCCTATACTCATATATCCTTCAACAAATTCCTTTGTTATTGTAGATGCCATCTTACTGTTGCGAGTGCTCTTTAAACCCCAGCTAATAAACTGCGCCGCGTCCCATGCTGGATCGCCGGCACTAAAGGCAAACTGTTCGACATCGGTAAAGTAGAGGTCCTTTTCGCTGACAATGATGTTTTTAGGTTTGATATTGCCAAAGGTTGCCCCTGAGGTATGGATTTTTGCAATCTCTGCTCCAGCTTTACTAATTAAACTGACATCACCTTTACCTACCATGCAGTCTCTTATTACATCTGCTAGTGTTATTCCGTCAACAAATTGTGTCACTAGTAGTCTCCTATCAAGAACTACTGCCTCAATTACAGGCGTGCGCAGACCAAGGCTACGTATATATCGTATTGCCTTGTATTCCCAGCCCAGCCTGAAGAGCGGATCCATCCTATACCTCCTTACCGGCTCACTCCACAAACCTACCATTGCCCACTTTAGTGCTTTGGATCTTGCAAGCTCTTTGACTACGATTTTGTATTCGTCTGAACCACGCTTGAGCACATACATTGTGGTTCTGCTGTTGTTGTTTCCAAGCCGCCTCCTTTTTGAAATAGAGTAATTGCCAAGATGTCTGGCTAGATCGTCAAGCCAGTTTCTGCCATCGACTATTAACCTACCTTCAGGTAGTCTCCAGTATGCCTTCCTTGGGTATAACATAAAATCAGGGATTTTCATCATCAACCTTACTCGACGCCGTATTTTGGATTCGGCTTCATTGACAGCAAAGTGCATGATTTTTCTTCCAGCGTAAGTGTGTACAAGATATGAGTTGAATTCTCTAAGCCTTTTTGTAAATTTTTGACGGTTATATCTTTTTTCTACAAACATACACTTGTCAGATATCTGTAAAAGACCATCCTGTCTTGATACAAAAATTTCGCTATCCTGTCCAATAATATCTGCTATTGCCCTATGATAGCCCTCCAGTGCAAACTCTAAGTTGCGTTTAGAAGTAGTGTACGTCTTGTAGTAGCTGTAAGTCGCATTTGCATACAGAGACATCCTGCGCTTTATCTTCGAAAACGCTACAAATTCTAGCGGAAAAATTATTTCTGTGCCTAATACGCCTGTAGATTCTAAGATGTCGCGTACCTCCTCCAAGATAACCCGTCGCTTGTAAGTCTGCTCAATCATCGCAAGAAACTTCGCATTAGCAATAGGTTCAAAAATATGGAGTAAACGACCCACTACAAATTCGCCAAGAAAAGCAGCCTGGGCATCTCGCAAGAGTGCCTCGCCGTCAACTGCAAGCACAGATATTTTCGTACCAGATTCACGAAAATACGTGTATTTGACCACATACGGATAATTCTCGAGAACAATAAGCAGATCTATATCGCTATCAGGCCTATGGTAGCCAGCAACCCTTGAACCATATATGCATGCAGCAATCATCCTACGGCCCTTTGTAACTTTGCAAATGCATTTTCTAATAACTTTGAGTTCCTGTAGGGAAATGCTAGACATAGCTAGATTTTTTCTTTTTGATCTGCGTGTTTTCAAATTCAATAATCTTGTCTTTGACGCCCTGCTCAACCTGCAGAGACGCCATAGCCTCTATGGGGATTTTTATAATATTGGCATCTAATGATATCTTTGAAGTTGGGAGTCCTTTGTTCATCCACGTTTTGATGACCTTCTCCTCCAGCTTCAGATCTCTAAAGCCCTCTGGGAATCGAGCGGTAATGTGCTTTATTAAAGTAGGGTCGGATTTAAAAACCGCTCGTTCTTCAATGAGCCTGGTAGCGTCAGCATAAGTTCCTTCAAAAAGTGTGCTGGACACGTCATCAGAAATCACCTTCATCTTGAGTATTCTGTTTATTAGCTCCAAGTAGTGCATAAACTCATGTGCCAAAATCGCGTGTATCGTGCCCTTGAGACCATAGGAAATGAGAGGCGCAGTTATCTGCACAACCACATGTAGCTGCTTGTGTGCGTCTATCACGGGTATTGTCCTCGCAAAGAGTATGCCGATCTCAGCAAACTCAACAGCAGAGACAGAGATCACAAGGCTTGGCTCTACATAATAATAAGGATAATTCAAACCAGACGCTTCCTCGACTCGTTTAATGCCCTCTATGACCAGTGGAAACCTTTTCATTATAAGGTCGTAAACTTTTTGTGGGATCCGGCCGAGCCTATAGGCGTTGTGAATCTTGTAGAGCGGATCAAAAGTGTTCATCTATCGATGATGTCAAATTCAGCCCGCCGAAAGAAAAACGTTACTGAATTTGGACATCCAATATGTCAAACATAAGGCATTCGCACTTCATTCCAAGAATTTCTGAAATGTTAGGCTTCATATATTCTTCGCCACCTACTAGTTGCTTGATCATCAGCCCGCCGTCTGCGGTAATTGTAAGGGTAAAGTGGTTGTTGTCAAGTTGCTTAACGCGTACAGAATGGATGCTTTTTATACCTAATTTTGACTTGTTCTCAAAACTCACCTTAGAACCAGAGAGGGAGTTGAGCTTTTCTAGAATTCTTTTTGTGAGAGCATTTTCGCATCTTATATGGATTTTGGTCTTGACTGTAAAGCGTGGTTGGATTACAGGTATATAGTTAACCACATTCAACATTGCTTTAATCCCATTGCCTTTGATCGTTTTATTTTTAAGCTTCCTCTTCTTTGGATTAAAAACACGTACGTAAAATGGTCGACCGCTTCCAAGAACCAGGCTGCTCCGATCTTCGCCTCCTATCCATGTGAACTTTGGTGTCTGACCTCTAGTAATCTGTACTAGCCCATTTGCAATGACGCCTTCAACACTGTCATATCCTGATAATCCAGAATAGTTGCAAGTATTACATCCTTTACCTCCGCAACTAGCACACCTGTCTTGTTTTTGTGGCAGTCCTCTTGACTTTTTGATGTAAACTCCTGCAAATGCAAGCGGTCTGGATGTTACTGCCACATTTACGTTGTTCTCCTTATCTATAGTCAGAGTAATCGTGATGTCTGGCTTTCCATATTCTACCTTCTTTCGTGTCAGCCTGGTGACTCGCATACCAAGCTCCCTGGTCAGATAGTGCTTGATATTCTCCCTTCCTCTTATTTTCAACCGAGCCCTCATTGTGTCTTCCCTCTCATATAGCTGAGTCGATAGCATAGCGCCAATAAGAAAGGTGTCAAATTCAAAGCCCTTAACTGCAGCCAATATACTGTTTGCTATAGCACCAAGGTTGTCCATTAGTCCTTGGCAGATATAACACGGTCTGCTAGGCTTGCCTGTACTTATGTGCCTTTCAAGACAGCGCTTGCAGAGTCTGTACTGCTTTAGCAGTGTTTCTTTGGACATTATCCGAGACCAAATTTTCTAAAAAATCCTCCCATCCCTCTACCCTTATTGTGCTTCATGAAGGTCTTGGAAGTGTTATACTGCTTGATCATTTCCTTGATTTCTCCTTCAGACAGGCCAGAGCCTCTTGCTATCCGTTTTCTCCTTGACTCATTGATAATGTCTGGGTCTTTCCTTTCTTGCTTTGTCATTGACTGTATGATAAATCGCCATTTTTCCATCCTCATTTCCATTTCATCTAGCTTATCTTCCTTGACCATGCCTGAAATTCCCAGATTCTCTATGATGTTCCTAAAGCCCATTTTGCTTGCTGATTCCATCTGAGCATAAAAATCCTCAATAGTCATCTTGCCGCTCATAAGCCGTTTTACCTGGTTTTCATCTGCCTGAAGTTCCAGGCCCCTAGCCATCTCTAGCAGCGCTTTAATATCTCCCATACCAAGTAGCCTTCCTACAAATCGAGTCGGCGAGAACTGCTCAAGGTCATCTATGCGCTCGCCAGTGCCTATGAACATCACCTTTGCGCCCGTGGCAGCCGATGCTGCAAGAGCACCCCCGCCTTTGGCGGTACCATCAAGTTTCGTAATGACAATGCCTCCGACTGATGCAGCCTTATGGAAAGCCTCTGCCTGTTTAAAGGCCCCTTGGCCTATAGTTGAGTCAATAACTAGCAGGACTAAGTCCGGAGTCGCTGCTTTATACATTTCACTCATTTCCTGCAAAAGACCTTCTTCCTCTTTGTGCCTCCCGGCAGTATCAATGATTATAACGTCAAGGTTCTGATCCTTGAAGTAATCAAGCCCTTTTCTGGCTATTGCCACAGCGTTATTATTTTGCTCCTCTCCGAATACTTCAACATTTATTTTGCTGCAGTTCATCTTCAATTGAGTCAGCGCGCCAGGCCGCCATGTGTCTGCACCAATGACTCCGACTCTGTACCCATGCTTTGTGAGCCACCTTGCCATCTTGGCAGTCACAGTAGTCTTGCCGCTTCCTTGGATACCGAGCATAAGGACTACATTCTGCCTGCCCGCCTTGAAGAATGACATTGCTAGCGAGGGATCATCTTCCTGCGCCTTGTCAATCGTCTTAATGACATCACCTGAATAGCCCAATAGATTAGCAAGCTCCCCGTATAATATTGTCACAATATGATCCTTCCTTGAAAGTCCCTTTGGAGGCTGCTCGCCTAGTGCCCTTTGTTTGAGGTTCTGCGTGATAGATATCACAAGTTTGACGTTGACATCGGATTGAAGCAATGAGCGCTGGACATCCTTGCAGATTGAGTCGATCAGTTCCTCGTTGATGTCAGACGCTCCTACTATTTTCTTTAGAGCTCCGCGAAGGCCTTCGCGCAGGTTATCAAACATGTATTATTTCTTTTCTACTAATGCCACATCCCGTATTTCAAATATTCCCCTCTGGCCGTCCCAGTATGTCGTAGCCGCATTGATTTTAAGCTTTTTCCAATATAGTGGGCAATCTATGACAAGTGTTTCAGCTTCACCACCCTCAAATGTGAGATTGAAGCCACACTTTTTGCTTATAGAGATGAGCTTGGCGATCGATTCCTTGTCAAGCTCGGTGCCAAGCCATTTCTTGTCAAGACCCATTGTTGATACTCCTGCAATTATGATGTGATAGCCCCGGTTGACAAGTTCGGTGATATATCTTTCTGGATCAGAGTTCCACAGTGGTGCGACTGCTGCAATTCCCTGGCGCATACATACGTGCTCAAATGCCTGCTTTTGGTAGTTGCTTGAAATGCCGCCATGAACTATGCCCTCAATCCCATAAATCGACTTGACCCTCACTATTGCTTCTTCAAGTGCGTTCACCTCATCCTCCTTTGAACAGCCGCTCACCCGAAATGCCATTAGAGGAATCTGCATTGCATCTGCAAGATATTCCGTGACCCAGCTGTTCGGATAATGGAAGAGAACGCTGTCGTCTGCTATGGGATGCATAGTGATTAGACACGCAACACGATGGCCCATTTCCTGTGCACACGATATCGCAAAAGTGCTGTCTTTGCCACCGGAATAAAGCGCCGCCAGCTTCATAAGGGGATAATAAAATAGCTGCGCTCAATATTAAATCCTATTTGTGTCCAGATAGGTGAGCGTCTATAAAAAATGAGGTGCCTAGATAATGTCAACTTGAGCGGTCAAGGTACAGATGTCGCATCTGCATACGGCTCTAGCAAGACCTCAGAAGACAACAAAAATTT
>JAICPK010000055.1 GCA_025929855.1 Nitrososphaera sp. | reverse complement strand
TGTGGCGATGTCACTCAAATCGAGCAAAAAGGCTAAGGAGCTGAATGTTGACGACCTTATTAGGCTCTATGAGTCAGACGGTGTAACTCCAGACTTTTTGATGGAGCAAGGGATTATACAAAATGTGCCTTCAACATTTTACACAAAGCTTGCAGAGTTGCACACAAGCCAAGTATCAAGCCAGGCTTCAAAACCAATTCAGGGGCTCGAAGATCTTCAACCGACAAAATTACTCTACTATCAAGACGAATCGATCCGCCATTTTCACGCAAAGGTGCTCAAGGTGATCGGAGGCAAGTATCTCATTTTGGACCAGACTGCCTTTTACCCTAGGGGTGGAGGACAGGAGCCAGATACTGGACAAATTGAAGACATCAAGGTTATAGAAGTTACAAAGCAGGCCGATGTGGTAGTGCACAAGATTGAAGGAGGAGGTAGGGTACCTTCAGAGCAGCAAACTGTACATGGAACAGTAAATGCCAAGCGCCGCGATCTTATTACAAAGCATCATACAGCAACCCATGTCCTCAACTCTGCTTCTAGAAATGCGCTGGGCTCCTGGGTATGGCAGAACTCCGCATTCAAGGAAGAAGGTTACGGCAGGCTTGACATCACACACCATTCCGCACTTACAAGAGAAGAAGTGAAAAAGATCGAGCGTACGGCAAACTGGGTAATCCGGGAAAATCATCCAGTAATAATCAAGACCTATGACCGTGGGGATGCCGAGCAACAGTTCTCCTTTCGCATATATCAGGGCGGCATCGTTCCTACGAGCAACGTTAGAATAGTCAATATCAACGGTTGGGATATTGAAGCCTGCGGTGGAACGCATGTAAAAAGCACAGGTGAAATTGGGCTTGTCAAGATAGTCAAATCCGAGCGAATCCAAGACGGCGTCGTCAGGCTAGAGTTTGTCGCTGGCGAGGCGGCTGTAAGCTATATGCAGCAGCTAGATAGCCAGCTTGCATCTATAGCACAGACGCTAGGCTCAAGCAGAGAAAAAGTTATCGAGTCCTTTGACAAGGCGATGCAAGATGCAGAAGCCGCAAAGAAAAAGCTACGAGCTATACTAAGGGTCGTCTCAGCTCCCATTGCAAAAAACATTTCAGAGCAAGCCAAAAAGCTTGATTCGGGCATACACTTGTATACCACATATGACGAAGAGCTAGATGACGACTACCATATTGCCATTGGAGAAAAGGCAATCGAGCTTGACAAACACTTAATTTATCTTGCCCTTCTTTCAAAGGGTCAAGGCATTAGAGTTATAGTATTCGCGGGGGAAGCTGCATGCAAGAAGGTCAAGGCTAGTGCAATTGCAAAGCAGGTATCCAGCAAGCTAGGCGGGTCTGGTGGTGGCGATAATCGCTTTGGGCAAGGCGGAGGTAAATCAAAAGACAGGATTAAGGAAGCGCTGCTATTGGCTGAAGAGGTAGCAAGGCAACTGTGAGTCCACATATAGACTGGAACTCGATAGAGAGGAAGTGGATCGAGAGGTGGGAGAAGGAAAGGATCTTTGAATCAGACCCCGACAGCAGCAGAGAAAAATACTTTGTGACAGTAGCCTATCCTTATCCAAACTCGCCCCAACATATTGGCCACGGTCGGACGTACACGCTTGCTGACACTCATGCTCGGTATATGAGGATGAAAGGTTACAATGTGCTTTTTCCTATGGGCTTCCACTATACCGGCACCCCAATCCTTGGCATGTCGCGAAGGGTTGCCGCGAGCGACAGGGAGCTAATGGAAACATTTCACACAATTTACAAGCTTTCAGACGATACCATAGCAACATTTGTGGAGCCAGTCAAGATAGCAAGCTACTTCCACCACGAGATCAAGAGTGGTATGAAGGAGATGGGTTACTCTATTGACTGGAGGCGTGAATTTACCACCATTGACAGGGTATATTCAAAGTTCATCTCGTGGCAGTTCAGGACTCTTCGGAAAAAGGGATTGATAGTGCAGGGTTCCCACCCAGTTGGATGGTGTCCACGTGACCAGAACCCTGTTAGTCAGCATGATACGATAGGAGACGTAGAGCCAGATTTCAACGAATATACCGTAATCAAATTTAGGTCTAGTAGCGGTGACGGCGATTTTGCTATCTTGCCAGCCGCAACGCTCAGACCAGAGACACTGTTTGGAGTGACTAACATATGGGTCAATCCCAACGTTGACTATGTAGAGGCTCAAGTTGATGACCAAAAGTGGATAATCAGCAAGGAAGCTGCAAGAAGGCTAGAATTTCTTAATCACAAGATCCAGATCATGAAAACAGTGAAGGGCAGTGAAATGATCGGATGGAATGTTACCAACCCTCTCAATAACACATCTGTCCCGATATATCCTGCGACTTTTGTTGAAGCCGATAGTGGCACTGGAATTGTAATGTCAGTGCCAGCACATGCACCATATGACTACCAGGCCCTCGAAGCTCTAAAATCAGATCAAAAACTTCAGCAAATATTCCATATTTCAGTTGATGATTACAACATTCGCCCGATTAAAATAATCAAGTCTGAGGCCTATGGTAGCGCCATTCCAGCTGCCGAAGCAATTGAGCAGGTAGTCGATTTTAGCAATAATAACAATAATAACGACAAGCGACTGGAGAAAGCGACAAGCGATCTTTACTCCCATGAATTTTACAAAGGTACAATGATGCAAAATACCGGCAGGTTTTCAGGCATGGCAGTTGTTGTGGCAAAAAACGAGATCAAGCAGGATCTCTTGCAGTCAGGTTACGCAGAGACAATATATGAACTTGTCAACAAGCCGGTGAGGTGCAGGTGTGGAGCTGAATGCGTCGTCAAATTGCTAAGTGATCAGTGGTTCCTAAACTACAGAGACAGAGAATGGAAAGAACTCGCACACAGGTGCCTAAACAATATGGATGTCTTGCCTCAGGACATCAGGCAGGAATTTGATTATGTGATTGACTGGTTGCGCGAGCGAGCCTGCGCAAGAAAATCAGGTCTTGGAACAAAATTGCCTTGGGATAAGGATTGGATAGTTGAGAGCCTATCAGATTCGGTCATTTATATGGCGTACTATATTATTGCAAAATATGTCAATAACAACGCTATAAGCGATGACAACGACAATATCACTGATGCATTCTTTGACTATGTCTTGCTTGGACGTGGTATCGCAGATCAAGTCGCCAAGGAGTGCAAGTTGGCTGCAGATACAGTTGAACAGATAAGAAACGAATTCGTTTACTTTTATCCTGTGGACTCCCGTCACTCAGGGCGCGACCTTGTTCCAAATCACCTTACATTCTTTATCTTCAACCACGTAGCCATTTTTGATAAGGAAAACTGGCCGCGGCAAATAGTGGTCAATGGCTCTGTTCTGATGGAGGGCAAGAAGATGAGCAAATCGCTTGGCAATATTATCCCGCTTCGAGCTGCAATCAGACAATATGGAGCAGACACAATTAGGCTTGCAATGTTGGTCTCGGCTGAAATACTTCAAGACGCCGACTTTTCCTTCGATACTGTTCGAGGAATTAGGTTGAAACTTCTAGGCATTTTTGAAATGGCTGAAAAGTGTAGAAGCAGCAAGCCCCATCAAGTGATTCTGCAAGACCAGGATTATAATCAGCAGCAGCAGCAGCAGCAACAACAACAACAACAACAACAAGAAGAAGAAGAAGATGAGCTGCTTATGCTTGAAGATAAATGGCTTCTGAGCCGGCTGCACCGCACGATAGCAGAGACATCAGCATCAATGGACAGACTAAGAATAAGAGAAGCGATATACTACATTCTATATTCACTTGACCGAGACTTGCAATGGTATCTAAAAAGAGCTACTGCTAGGAAACGCGAAAATATAACTGGAATGATTATTGAATTTCTCAAAGTTCAAGTCAGGATGCTTGCGCCATTTGCGCCATTTACAGCAGAGGAAGTCTGGGAACTCATGGGCAACAGGCAATCAATAACTGCAGCAGGGTGGCCTGTAATGGAGGAAGAAAAAATAGACACAGTAGCAGAAGAATCTGAGTTTTTGATCTCTAGTCTGCTTGAAGATGTCCAAAACATAGTCAGGGTCACTAAGATAACACCTACCAAGATTGTAATCTATGCTTCAGCAGGCTGGAAGGTACACGTCTACAATGCAATACTTGAAAATGTACTGGAAGGTAGGATCAACTTTGGCCAAATAATGAAGCAACTGATTGCAAACCCGGAAACTGCAAAAGCCAAGAGTGACCCTAAGATGGTGCAAAAAATGGTAGAAGATATTCTGTCAGCACCTCTTGAGGCAAGGAATCGGCGGCTCAAGCTGACAAGGTTTAATGAGGTAATCACAATACAGGATGCTCAATCATTATTGTCGGATGAGATCAACAAAGCACAGATAATTGTCTATTCTGAAGAAGACCCTACAAAATATGACCCAAAATCAAGGGCGAAGACTGCAAGGCCTTTTAAACCTGCTATTTACATTGAATGACACACACGTCTCTGGCTCTCTCTTAGCAACTTCACTGATGTATCAGGATCACAGCCACATAGCTCTTATGATTCTAATCCCATCCTACGCACTACGCATGTGTCAGGGGGAAACTAATACTCTCAGCTCTCTCTTTCATGTGTGTGTGATAAGCAGGATTATTATTGTTATAATGGTGATTTTTAATTGGGAGCGATTTCCTTGTATATGGGTAAAGGGATTGGGGAATATCATTCGCTATGGTTGCGATGTCTAGCACTGTAAAATCGGCAATATTTTTTGGCGCTATAGGAATAGCAGCTGGAATAGGCATAATGCTTCTTATAGTAGACGATCAAACTCTGCTAGGGATATTCAATCCACTAGCCGGTGAAAGTGTGGATAACGAGCAGGGAGGCAACCTACCATTTGCAATCAGACAAAACTACAATGCAACGTTGCCTGTGGGCGAGGAAGGAGTATTTCTTGGCCTAGCTAATGGTGGAAAAGAACCCTATACATTTGAATGGAAATTTAGCGACGGTCTGACTCTGACTGGTCAAAACGTCACGCGTAGTTTTGATGCACCTGGTATATATCACTTTGAAGTAACTGTTACTGACGCTGATGGCAAGCAGGTAAAAAGTACTACTAATCCTAGTATCAATGTTTTACAATAAATCCCTAAAGGAGATGGGACTGTCGATGCTTTCATCGATGCAGCAACAAAATCAGGTGAAAAAGTATCTGTGGAGGTTAAAAATTGATAAAAGTATAAACAGTTTTATGGACACAGTAGAGGATTTATGAGAAGTTGTGAGATTACACGATCTCGCCCTCAAAACATCAGCCATGACTATTATCGCCCCGATGGTATCACGTTCTTTGCCATACCACGGTCTCAGACAAGGAATCTATTTGCTCCGAGCATAACTGAGGATGCAAGTAATGTCTTGATGATACTTCTTCTCAATGAGGATAGATCTAATAGAGAACGCTTGCTTGTGCAACGAGGAATGATATTGGATACCTAGTAGTAGATTCTGTGCTCGTTTCTTTAATGATTATTTAGATAGATGTAAAATGCATAATAGAGAGTCGTGTTGAGCTAAGCATGTGTGTCTATATACTCAAGTCCAATGAAAAATGGATCGGTAGAGTCATAGCATGTATTGACTTGAACGCCTTTTATCCCTCCTGCGAGGAATTAAGAGACCCTTCATTGAAGGGAAAGGCTCATGCAGTCATCATGACAGATGAAAGAAAGGGGGAGATTATGAAAGGGGCGGTTTCTTCGTGCTCATATGAAGCAAGGAGATATGGTGTTAGCTCTGCCATGTCACTTTCAAAAGCAAAATCATTATGCCCGGATCTAATAATACACCCTGTTGACATACCGTATTACAGAGAAATCTCCGACCAGGTAATGAATGCAATTCATGGATATGCCGACACATTAGAACAAGCAAGTATAGATGAAGCCTTCTTGGACTGTACAACAAAAATCCAAGGCGAAAGTCCTGAATTATACGCTGCAAAAATAAAGAATACAATTAAAGAAAAATGTAGCGGCCTGTCATGCTCTATAGGAATTGCATCAACGAAATCTGCTGCAAAAATTGCGTCTGATTTTGAGAAACCTGATGGTCTAACTGTTGTTTATCCTACCGAGCTAAAGAAATTTCTTGAGCCCCTAGATGTTGGGACGGTGGCCGGCATTGGACCAAAAACACAAAAGGCATTAAAAGAGATAGGAATTGATACACTGGGACAGTTAGCCAAAGCTGATGTTCAGAAACTAAAAGAAAGGTTTGGAAAAAATGGTTATTGGATGTGGAAAGTTGCTAATGGCACTGATGACGAGATCGTAGCGCCAAGAACTGACAATGTATCTCTTAGTACGGAGAATACCCTGGATGCCTATACTCGAGATAAGGAAAAGATTCAGGGACATTTGGACGAGTTAGTTGATGACTTTTATCAAAGGGTTAAAGATCACCATTACTTATTCAGAACAGTGGGCATCAAGCTTGTAAGGACAAATTTTTCAGTAGAAACCAGGGTAACTACATTTGAGGAGTTTCGAAATGATAGTGAGAGTATTTCTTTAGCCATAGGTAGGTTATTGGATAAGTTTGAGCTATCTGAAAATAGGCCGCCGGTCAGGAAAGTAGGCTTATTGGTAACCCATCTGGTACGCGAAGAAATTGTTCAAAGAAAGAGGAATGCTCAAAGGAGCCTATTAGATTATTATCACTAGGAGAG
>JAICPK010000079.1 GCA_025929855.1 Nitrososphaera sp. | reverse complement strand
CCACCTTGTTGTTGTTCTTCCGTTTGTGCAAAAGATATTGTTGCCGCTCCTCCTGTAGCTATTGCTCCCGTTAGTGCCCCAACGGCTACAAATAGAGCAGTAGCAGCAATTAACTTGTGTTTGCTTTGTGCTATTAGCATTGAAAGATTGAATGCAAGTATAAGATATATTGATTGTCAACATATGTTACGTTGATAATTACAGATTCTTGTCATAGAGTTTGCTTAATAGGAGTGATCAGATGTATCAAGGAGTACTACCCTTATTTTCTCGTTTTTGAGGTTTATCTCTTAATCAAGGGCTTTTTCGGCATTTTTTGCCGATTGGATCAAATATTAAATAATCAAATACATGTGCATAAATCCAATTAAACCTGTCTACTTCAATTTCAATTTATCTCTCATCTCATTTCTACGAAGAAATCCTTATGCTCTTCTACTGCAATTGCTTCCTACATTCATAATTGTCTCTTTATTTCTTTCTCTCTCTACAATGCTGTAACAGATACTGTGTACATAGATAAGATTAACAGTAAGAGAACAAGTATAAACAACGAAAAAGAAAGAAAAAGGAGAGTTTATACAACTTCCCTATTTGTCTTCATGAGTTAGTATTGGTCTAGCCGTCAATATCTCAGGTTGGTGTAGTTGCAGGTGTGGTATCTGCATCCTCTTCAGCATCGGCTCCATCTTCAGCAGCATCAGCGTCCTCTTCTGCATCAGCAGCTTCTTCGTCTTCTGCATCAGCAGCTTCTTCGTCTTCAGCAGCAGTTAGTGTGAGATTGCTTATGGAATTCATCATCTCTGGCTGTAGTGTTTGAGCGCTTACGGCATATGTTGCAGCAAATGGCGTGTCTTCTGTTGTGTGGAGCCATACTGCATTACCTGCAAATGCAATTGATGCTGATGGGATTGGTGAAGCTCCATAGTCCGGAGAAATCACGGTGAGTGCTATCCTAGTCTGGTTATCAAGCGCTGCGGTAAGCAATGGCCCAAGTTCGCCATCTTCCTCAGTAGCATTAAGTATTGTTTGCTCAGTCTCATTGAGATTTTGCACATGCAGAACCACTACGTTTACTGGTTCAGTAGCTGTATAGGTAAGTACCCCGCTATAGATGCTACCATCCTCTCTTAATGGCAAAATCGTTGCTCTTTCTTGTCCTTCAAAGCCCGGTAGCGGAACCTCATCTGAAGTTACTGTTCCTTGGCGGATTATTCGTGCTTGCTGTCCTGTAGTATCGCCGCCACCTTGTTGTTGTTCTTCCGTTTGTGCAAAAGATATCGTTGCCGCTCCTCCTGTAGCTATTGCTCCCGTTAGAGCCCCAACGGCTACAAATAGAGCAGTAGCAGCAATTAACTTGTGTTTGCTTTCTGCTATTGGCATTAAAGGATTTGCAGCAAGTATAAGATATATTGATTGTCACCATATGTTACGTTGATAATTACAGATTCTTGTCATATAGTTTGCTTCACTTGTTAGCATTATATGTACTCCTCTGCAAAAAATCTAAATATACTTGCAAAATTTATTTCAAGTTGAATATAACTGATACAAGTCTTTATTTTTTCTCTTATTATGGTGAAAATTATGGTAATATATTATGATAACAAAACAGTCATTCTTTGGTAACCCATTGTCCGGCTTCATTGATAATTATTTCCATGGGTACCCTAAGTCTAAAGACCTATCGTTGACAGTTCAGCTAGCCAAAAAGAGATATAGTGTCCAATGACAGCTAAAGGCCAAATATGGTCTCAATGCACATTTAGAAATGCTATGTGTTTAAAGCTTTGCTTATAGTCGCGGGAGATGCATTAGTAGTAGATGAAAAGCTATGGTTTGGAGGAAAAGCAGCATGAAATAATACTACCTCCACCAACTAGTACGCCTAGTACCTGACAATACAATACCTCTTGCAAGCTCTATCCTGTTAACATATAATAACGACCTTAAGATAAGATACTTGAAAAGATAAGTGCATTCATAGAGGTCTTATAGCAGGAGCTGTTGAATGATGAAGGTGATAATTTTCTCACATGAATCTGATCTTGACGGCCTTTATTCTACCGCAATAGGACTTATACGCTATCCTCAGGCAATGACTGTATTTCTGGGCTACGGTGCTGAAAATTTCAATAAGCTTGGTAACTTTATTTACTCTGCAACTCGATACTCTTCGTCGTCCGAGCCCGGACAGATAATCATCGCAGACCTTGGCCTCAATGACGAGTTGATTGAAACCTGTAGAAAGACATTTTCAGATGCAGTACTTAAGGGCTGGAAGATAATGTGGGTTGATCACCATCCGTGGTCACAGCAAGCAATCGACGGGGTCACGCCCTTTGTCGAAATTGTGCTTGATGTTTCTGGAAGAAAATGCGCAGCAGACCTAATGTATGAAACTCTTCTGCCCGGCAACACGCTGGCTGCAAGACTTGCAAGCATGGCTCATACCATGGACTTTTTCACAAGGGATCAGTACCTTACTCCAATATCGGAGCTAATACGCTACTATCAAACATTCCCTGACTTTTATTATCGGCTGTCAGATCTTGCGGTAAAATCTGCTAGGGGCGTCTTGTGGGATGTGGATATGCAGAATGACTACAACAATTATGTACACCTGCGTGACGAGGCAAAAGCCCAGGTCTTTGCCTCCATGCAGATAAGAGAGGCTGGCAGGTTCAAAATAGCATATGTCCAGTCGTCTCCGTACCTGCAGAGCAGCTTATTTTCAGAGGAAGTCTTTGCTAAGACAAATGCTGATGTAATGATGCTCTATAGTACTAAAGGCAAAGTAAGCATAAGGCGTAATAATGAAGCAATCTCATGCCGCAGCATTGCGGCTAACCTTTCAGATGGAGGCGGCCATGACTATGCCGCTGGAGCAACATTCAAGAGCGACCCTTCAGATACTGCCGCTGTTATTTCGGAGCTTGAGGCAGCCGTAGCCAAGGCACTGGCCAATAAGTAAACAGAGACATGTGAACACTCAAATACTTTAAAAGATTATTTGCTGAAATAATATCACATGATAAAGGGCAAGGTCGCTATAGTGACGGGAGCGGGCGGTGGAGTTGGAAAGGCGATTTCAAAGAGACTGTCTTCTGAAGGATGCAAGGTCATCATGCTTGGCAGAGACAGAACTAAGTTACAAAAAGCAGCTACTGAAATTGGTAATAAGAAGAATACGATGACAGTAATAGCAGATATCACCAAGGAGGCTGAGGTACTCAGCGCACTCGATCAGACGATCAATTCATTTGACAAGATAGACATCTTGATCAATAATGCTGGCATAATAAACGATCCAACGCCATTTCATGAAATGAGTGAAGATGAGTGGGATGACCTTGTCAAAACCAACCTTTTTGGCATGTTTAGAATGACTAAGGCTGTAATCCCAGTAATGATGGAAAATGGGGGCGGCAGTATCGTCAACATCTCATCAGTGCTAGGCATCAGATCCATCCCTCGAGTTCCACTCTCGGTGTACGCTGTGACCAAGGCCGGCGTAATAATGTTTACAAGGAGCATTGCGGTTGAATATGGACAGTACAAAATTCGCTGCAACTGCGTTGCTCCTTCCACTATCAGGAGCTCAATAATCGAGCCGTACCTTCAGGATGAGGAGGCTAAAAAAGTGCTAGAATCTACATTTCCTTTGCATGTGATAGGTGAACCTGAGGACATATCCGGCGCAGTTGCCTATCTTTGCTCTGACGACTCCAAGTGGGTCACAGGCACTGTCATGATGGTAGATGGTGGCCTATCTGCAAAACAATAGGTGAAACCATTATCAGAATTGTTGTGCTAGTACCTACTATAGACGATGAAAGATAAGACGAAAGAAAGCATCGATGCTACAAAGCATATGCCTGCTTACGATGCAACACGGATAAATCGTGCAGTAGAAAGAGCAGCAAGAGACCCTGATTTTGTAAATCGCGCTTTAGCCCAGCTTGCAGGCGTTACATTTCCGGCATTCAAGCATAACATAATCGATCACGTCAGAGGCATCAATACCAGCGGTGATGAAAAAGGACAAGCTGATGAGGATATTGTCGCGCTTTTTGAAAGCCTTGATGGCTATATCCAGTTTCGAGATTCGTACCATGTGCAAAAGGCATTTGAAGAAAATATCCCCTCCAAGAAAAAGGATTACCAGATAACCGACAATACACGCGAAAACCCAGACGTTAGGATCCGCAAAACAGATGCTGATGCTAGCATCAAAGACCGGGAGGCTATTAGCGAAAGAGAGGAGCGCAAAGATTATCCTGAGGTTACCCCAACTGCTATGTCAAATTTCGTCTGCGACAATTGCGGCAAGGAATTTCAAAATCAGCAGGATCTTGTGCATCATAGGCAATTTGAAAGCGGCACGTCTGCAACATAGGAATAAAAAACTATATTCTCTGCTGATAATTTCAATAGTTCTTACTAACCCTTAATACCTCGATATTCTGATAATAAGGGGGTATAGTATGAAGAGACTGGACATCCTTATTCCCCATGAACGCCTTGACGATGTCAACGAACTACTACACAAGCACAAGGTAGGCGGTATGTCATTCTATGAAATCAAAGGGAGAGGCAGGGCGAAAAGGGAGCCCGTTGCCGTTGGAAGAGGAGTCATGAGGTATACTCCAGAGTTTGGCTTTCGCACTAAAATCGAAGTGCTGGTGCCGGACGCTGCAGCAAAGGAAATTATTGATGATGTGCTCAAGGTTATAAGCACCGGCTCTGCATCTGACGGCAAGGTCTTTGTTTACGACGTTGCCGAAGCATACGATATAGGAAGCAAAGAAAAGGGCGACAGTGCTCTTTGACAATCTTCTTGCTGGTACTTGATTTTATTTTTAGAAAATATTATTAAGCATCTCATAATGAAACATCATCACAGCGTAGTTTTTATCGTTATATTG
>JAICPK010000031.1 GCA_025929855.1 Nitrososphaera sp. | reverse complement strand
GGACAGACATTTTCACATGCCATACAGAATATACAATCCTTTTCTCTTATCATGAAAGCCTTTTTGTCAGATGCCGGATGGCCAGGCGTTTCAAGCCATTCGTAGACATTGACAGGGCAAGCTTCAATACATGCTCCATCTGCAACGCAGATGTCAAAATCTATGCATACTTCTTGACCCCATATACCCAATTGTCCTGGTGGGTCAATTGGCCCCCATACTTTGATTCCTTGATAGGTACCAGCTACCTGTCTCTTTTCTTTGAACTTGGCGTCAATTGGGCCTTCTGCTTTGCTGTAGCTTGTTCCTGTGCCGCTGAGTGATATCGTGGTTTGACCAACACTGCCACCTCCTGCTGCTGGCGCTGCTACAGTTGCTGCTGGTGATGGAATAGCGGCAGCTGGCGGGGTTGCAGTTGTTGAGGCAGCAGCAACAGGCTTAAATCCACCTGACTTATCCGCTGTAGAGGCGAGGGCAGTTGCACTTCGCGGCTTGGGGTTCTTTGCGAGGGGCGTCATTTCTTCCAGTTTTTTGATCGCCGCTTCAAGGGACAGCTTTTCCGCCTTCTGCAAATGTGCGATGAACTTGTCACCTATCTTGGTATTGCGGATAATAGTGTCAATGACCATCTTGGCATTCTGGTCTGCTTTCTGGCGATAGTTTTTAATCCAATAGGGGTCTCCGAAGTATTCTAATTGCCTTATCTGGTAAATAAGATCCACAACCTCTCCTGTAACGATTTCAACAGTGATATTCAGGTCTGCAGAGAGCTCTTTTCCCTTGACTGGATCAATACCTTTCTCTGTCCACTTGTAGGTGACATAGATCCTGTCAGCGTGAGTGTCCATCTTAAAGCCAGAGCTTCTAAGATCGTTGAGGATACTTTGTATTTCTGACTTTTGAGTAATCTCGAGTGGGATTCTATATATGCCCAGCTTATAGCCGTGCAGCGGATATACGCCCCTCTTGGCTACTTCAGATAACATTGTCCAGACCCTATCCCTCAATAAAACAGACATATGATGTCTAGAATTATCTAAAATTTATTTCTCCTAAAAGTATTTCGATCCCTATTATTCATCATCAGGGCATGTCATTTCCCTTATTGTTTTATACTGCAATTCCATTTCTTCTGCAATCTTTATGACATGATCTAACATATATTTTGACTTTGGGAAATACCACCTGATCCCAACTTTGTGGCCTATGCCGTTTAAGTCATATATCGTACCCTTGTCTGCTTGTACACCATGCTTTTCGTCAAAGGTAGTTTCTCGCACTTCCAGACCGCGCTTTGTCTTGTCTTCTAGCACAAGGTTGAGATCATAGTCATAAATGAAGTAAAAACGGCCCTTCTTGATCGGGTTTCCTTGCTTTTGCATCTATGACAGAAGCTGCAGAAGGATTTATTTCTCTATCGGATTTCCGATCATGTTGCCCCATTCGGTCCACGAGCCATCATAGTTACGAATAGACGGGTATCCAAGCAGATATTTTAGAACGAACCAGCTATGTGATGAGCGCTCTCCGATTCTGCAGTAGCATATAATATGCTTATCCGGCGTAACGCCCTTACCTTCATAGAGCGTCTCTAGCTCTTGACGACTCTTGAATGTACCATCTGTTTCCCTCACCGCTTGGGCCCATGGGATATTCTTAGCACCAGGTATATGGCCACCTCGCTGGGCAGACTCCGCTGGGTACTCTGGTGGGGCAGTGATTTCACCAGAAAACTCTTTTGGCGAGCGTACATCTACAAGTACCGTCTGCTCTGCTTTTTCAATCGCCCTTCTTATATCAGGCATATACGCCCGTATGCCTTCTTCCGGTGGCTTTGCAATGTATCTTGTTGGCGAAGTTGACGGATCCTCCTTTGAGTACTCGCGCCTTTCAAGCTCCCACTTTTTTCGACCACCGTTCATTATCTTGATTTTTTTGTGGCCATAGTACTGGAAGACCCAGAATGCAAAAGCGGCAAACCAATTATTAAAATCGCCATACAAAACGAGCTCTGTGTCATGCGTCGCGCCAATCCTGCTCATTAGGGCCTCAAACTGCTGCTTGTCAATGATATCGCGCCGGATCGGATCGTTGATGTCGCGCTTCCACCATACAAGGTGTGCGCCAGGCACATGCCCCTCCTTGTATGCATTTTCAGGATCATAATCGACTTCCAAAATCCTAATGTTTGGGTTATCAAGGTTCTTCGCAACCCATTCGGTCTCACATAGAACTTCGGGGTAAGCATATCCACTCGTCATCATAAGAATGGCTACCTTCAACTGTTACTTATACCCTTTCTCAGGGTAAAGGCATTTAAAAACTCGTCTGCTGCTATAGGACTGCAGTCAGATGGCACCGAACATCCGCAACGTAGCGATAATCACGAAGATAGGGAATAGTGAAGCCTACAGGGCAGCTATAAAGGTCGCGACTCTGCTCAACATGAGGAACATCAAGGTCCACTCTGTGCTTCCCTTCATAATCGACAATGCAACGCCAATCAGGCCTGATGAATTGAAGGACATTAAGCTTGACCTTGTATTTGCAATAGGTGGAGACGGCACTACCTTGCGAGCTTTTCGTACCATACCGGGAAAGGTGCCACTCCTTAGCATAAATAGTGGAGGTCATCGCGGTATCCTATCTGAAATCGACGCAGACTCAATCGACGAAGCGGTCAACACGATACTTGCAGGCAACTATTTTTATGATTGTCGCATAAGGATCCAGGCTTCTGTTAACGGCAAGCTCTTTCCCCCTGTCCTAAACGACATACTCATTGTAAGAGTGAACCTCACAAGAACTCCTCTGTTATCTGTTATGTTGATGGGTGACGAAATAAAACAGAGGATGGATGGCATCGTAATCTCTACGCCCACAGGCTCAACGGGCCACTCATTTTCGGTTGGTGGACCAGTCTTGCACGAAGGCATGAGCTGCCTGATTCTGACTCCCATTGCATCTGTCAACAGAATGCCACAGCTAGTGATCCCACTGGAAGAAATTCTTATACGAAGTACGCACGACTCGCACCTGATACTTGACGGCCAAGAAACGTTTAAGGTTCACGCAGATGAGTCAATCAACATTTTGCGCTTTTCTGACGACGCCGTATTCTTAAGGCTTCAGAAAAAAGGAATGAGGCAGCTGACAAAGCTTGGATTCTCAAGATTCGGTTTTTGAACATGCACTTGACGCAGGCGCATTTTATACCGGCGTCGTATTTCTGTCATCTGCGCGCCGATACTACACTACACACACAGTTCTTGATGAAGTAAAGCATATCAAAAAGTCACACGGGGCCATAGAAGCATTGCTTGAATCCAATACTCTGCATATAGTAAATTCAGACAGAAAAAATATTGAAAAAGTTGTTGCCGCAGCAAGGAGGACAGGAGACTATCAAAAACTTTCAGAGGCAGACATTTCAATAATTGCCCTTGCCCTGCAGCTGAAAATTGTGTTAGTAACTAATGACTACGCAGTTGCAAATGTTGCAACCACTTTAAAGATCCCTGTTAAGTCTGTTGCTGGCAAGGGTATCACGCATACAAGAAGGTGGATCGCCTACTGTAGTGCATGTGGCAGGGCGTTTGGACCCAATGCAAAAGAGTGCAGGCTGTGTGGCAATAGGTTAAGGCGAAAATACAAACTTATCTGAATGAATTGCGCCACTCTTTTGGTAGATTATTGAGGTTTTATTTGTCTTGATTGTCAAAGAGAGTGCTCTGCACCACTTGTTTGACATTATTGGATGTATTGAGGACCTTGCGCACTCGCTCAGCCCTTGCAAGACCAAAGCCTGGGATGGTGGCAAGCTCTGCTGCAGAGGCGTTAAGTGCCCTAATCGGAGTATGAAATTTCTTGAGCATCCTGGCAGCAAGTTTTTCTCCTACTCCGGGCAAAGAGGCAAGCACAGAAAGTTGCTGTATCTGGATCGGATTTTCCTTCTTAATTTTTCTCAATAGTGGACCTGTGGCCTTGGCTTCTTGTAGGCTTCTGTTGACTAATGTGACTAGCAACTGTGCTGTCTGTTCTGCAGAAGGCGTATGAATGATTGGGATTCTGAACTCCATTGCGACTGTTATGAGCGCATCGTACGCAAGCGACATCCGCTCTGTATGCAACTTAATATCATCAGGATCTTCCATGTCCTCAGAAGTTTGAGCAAGGTCAGCAATGTTACCTTGCACCACCAATAGTGGTTTTTGATAGAACCTCACTAGATCAGAGCACTGTACAAAGAGTCGACCATCGTAGATTGAGCTTATCAGGTCGCGCACAGTTTTCCGCTCTACCGCTGTTTCAGATGAAACGACATAGTCACCTACCTTTAATTGTGTAAAGTCAATGACAGCGCCTGCATTTTTCAGTAGCTCAGGTATGTTGCTGCTCCTTTCCCTCTCGTCCACTACAATTCTAACAGGCACATGACATACTCTGTTTTAGGCCCTCTATAACTATATTTCATGAAGTATGCACAGTATTGCAATAGTATGTAAGGCTGCCCACACTAGTCACTGGCCATATGTCTCCACGTTCCGACTAATTTCAAAATGAATTCTAGTGCAAGTGCTCTTCCATATAAGGAAATAGACGGTTGAAGATTATATATTGCGAAGCACAGTTATAACCAGTACTACCACTACTACCCCAATGATCTTGGCCCAGCACTGCCGGTTGATCCAGCCGGTGAGGAGCCACCAGCCTGCATGCCGCGGATCATTTCGTTTATCTTGTTTTCAACTTCCTTAAGATTTTCTTTGACTCTTGTTTCCTGTTTGCCAAGAACCATAATTCGTGTATTTGACAATTCTTTCTTTTCCTCCAGATCCTTTAGCACATCTTCCTTCTTGGCCTTGATTAGTACAGAACCTGCGTTCTTGTAGATTGCATCATCAGGGCCGGCTTTTTTCAATTCCTGAAGAGCTCTGTCTGTCTCTACCATTTCTACCTCCAGCTGTTGCTTTTGCATCATGATTGCCTGGAGGTTCTGTTGGAGCTGTTGCAGTCGGGATATCTGTTCTCTTACCCATGGTGGAAGTTCCTGTTCGCTCATAAACTAGTGCAGAGCTATTCAGATCAGCAGCATATAAAATCATAGCGTTAGGCACTTATAAGATGCATCTGCAAGCCTCAAGTAAGAATTAATACTTGCACGCATAGATGCAATATCACTAGTCTCAATTTCGAAAATAAGTTGTGAGTTTTTTAAAAATATCTCTGCTCTGGAGCTAGTTGATGACATGACCCTGAGGTCAGGAGCAAGTGCGTGGCAAATGCCAGATGCTACACGCTTTGATCTTGCAGACACCTTGATTCTAGCTTTGTAGCTTTTCAAGTTCAATGTCGAATGCCCCTGAAGCGATCTTGCAGTTACACTTAGGGCAGTGCCATATCCCTGCTGCCAAGCGACTGAACCTGATTGAGCCACAGGAGGGGCACCTCCGCTTCCTGTGAAGCGTGCGGTGGACCTTTCCATAACGTTTACGTACGGTCGCTCCAAATTTGACTCCGAGTCCAGTGAGGGCTGTCGAGCCTTTCTTCCTCTTAGCCATTGTTTACTAGCAACTCCTTCAATCTTGCCCGTACTTCCTTTCCTTTAATTGTTGCTGCTTCTGCTGCTTTTTTGATCTGATCTGGCATGAATGATCCCGTGTGGCCTTTCTGAGTTGCACAAAAGCCTTCGTCTGTAGTAGTTATAGTTATTCTCGAGTCCATGCAAGCTTCTTCTTCTGCACTTGGATCAATCAGTACATGATCGCCGATTCTAGCGGCCGTAATTGAAACTGGCATGCTCGTCACAGGCATTGGTTGGGTATTGCCACTATCTACTACTTTTTGATCCTGCATTTCGAATATGGGTAGTTTCGCCGTAAGGAGCGCTGCAACAGTGGCATATGACGTTGCATCAAACAGATTGCCGTCAGCATTGAGTATACTGCAATCCACAAATATCGTATACACTATTTTGCCAGGCACAAGAACGAGCTTTTCAAGGTCAATCATCTCCGATTCTCTGACGCCTCTGTCGACCACTCTTGCCAGCTCAACTACCTCCTCATCTGGCGGACCTGGCTCAATGTAGGGTGATGCAGTCGGCAGTACTTCTGCTGAAAGGATTAACGCACCCTTGTTCTCAAGACCTTCAAAAGGCTCGCCTGTCTCTACTTTGACGCCTGCTATCACTTCGGTGTCACCAAGCTTGACCCTTGCAGAGCCATTTGCCTTCTTGATAATGTCTGTCTCAATTACGAGCTGTCGAGTTTCGCTAAAGTCTCTACCATCGAGTCTCTTCCCCCTCGATAAGGCATCCCACATCTGCTGCTTGCGAAGGTGCTCAACGATTATGGTTGATCTCTTTGATGAGCTCATTGTGTTTCCTCCTTTAGTTCAGTCTCATTGCCGAAGTACTTTTGCATTAATGCCTGCTTTTGGATTTCATAGACCATCTTGCAGCCGCCAATTGCCTTGTCAAGGCATTCGTTAAATTGCTCTGGTGCAAGTCTGCCATCCAGCTGCAAAAGTGTCACCTGTTCTAGCCGGGGCATATATGCAACAGGCATGTCTGCTTGACCTTCCTTATCCTCTTCATCGTTAATATCCAGCACAATCTTGTTATCGACTTTGCCTGCAGCGCACGAAGCCACCAGATCATGCATGCTGATGCCAGCGTCTGCCAATGCAACTGAAGCAGCCGTGATGCCCGCACAGCGGGAACCACCATCGGATTGAAGTACCTCCACATAAACATCGATTGCTGCTCTAGGATAGTCCTGGAGCATCAGTGCCGGTTCTAGAGCTTCGCGCATTACCTTAGAGATCTCAACTTCCCTTCTAGATGGGGCAGGATTCTTGCGAGTGTCTGTGGAGAAGGGTGACATGTGATAACGGCAGCGAAGGACACACCTGTCAGGAAGCGCCATGTGCTTCGGGTGCACTTCTCGAGGGCCATACACCGCCGCCAATATTTTATTTTTCCCAAATTCAATGAAGGCTGAACCGTCCGCATTTTTCACTGGGCCGACAGTTATTTTGACATTGCGTAGTTCGTCAAAGCCTCTTCCGTCTATCCTTTTGCCAGTTTCATCTATCAAATTTCTTGCTTGACTCATTTTTCACCTTCAACCTCCAATTCTTCCTCCACCTCATCAATAGTAGATTCAATTTCTGCAGGTTTAGGCGCACCTGCACTCAGAGGACTCCTCTCTTGCGGTGGGGGTGTATCTGGCACATTCAAAAGTCCTTTAATGCGCTGGGTTAAGTTTGCTGTGTGTGCTTCATCTTCTACCATCCTGATTGCCATAACTGCCAAGTTTACTCCTTCAGGAGACCTGCCCGTCACGACTACAATTCCATTCTGGCCTATGAGCACCCGCGTCTGGGTCGCCTGCTCTATAGTTTGAATCATAGAGCCACGCTTACCTATCAGACGGGGAACTCGTGTAGCAGATATCCTAAGCAATTCTCCCCTTGGGATCTTTCCAAGGTCTCGATCCTGAACGGTAAGCATTGGGTCTCGAGTCCTGTCAAATGCAACAATCCTTGCCGTTATCATGTCGCCTATTGCAAAATGCTTAGTCATGTCATCCCTTGCAGGTGAAAAGTCTCTTCCAAATACATCTTGGGCAGGTAGATGAGCAGAAAAGCATGAGTTGATGTCTACTTCCCACGAGAGAGACGAGTGGTCTGCGATCTTGCCGATCACTAGGTCATTTACGCGTGGAAGATAAACGCCAGATAGGGGTATTACTTTGACGCCATCCCGTCCGGTCTCTGCGATCCCAATTCTCGTAGCAATGAGAGCATTGCCTGATTTGATAACGTTCATGAGCGGCCTAAAGTTTCCCTCGACAATCTTGTCTCCGGGGATGACGTATCTTCTCTTTATCTCATGCATAGCTCAAAAGCTCACCACTAGGGCAAAAAACCCTTCTGAAAGTATATTTTCATTTTTCATTATTTCTTTTTCTCTCCTTTGGGTGGTAGGTTACAGCGCACTTATATTTTTAAGTGTGGATCATCGACTAATCTGTCTTTACCTGGGCCGAGCCCTTTGTAACTGCGCCAAGCCGGTCTAGAAATTGCCCCCTGATACTGGCATTCATATCAAGCACTGCCTTGAGTGACCCATCTGCAAGCCACTCCTCGGATTTAAGGTCCCCGGTAGACTTTAGTACGCTGTATGACTGCGCAGCAAATTGTGGTGGGACTGTTACGGTCAGTTTAACGGTCTCTGATTTTAATGGTAGTATCTTGCGTAGCGCATCTACTATTATCTTGGCTTGATCCTCAACCTTTTTGAACGGATCTATCGGCACCCTCACTTCTTCCATAGCCGTCTCTATCCTCACTATAGGGTGTGGCAGGTGAGTTTTGGGGTCAACAAAACTTCTGTTTATGAATTGCACTATCTGCCTCTTCTTCTCCTCAACCATCTTCCTACGCTGGTCGGTAGTGAGGTTGAGCTCGCCCCTTGCAAGGATCTGCTTGGCTACTTCTACTGAATCAGTCGTCTTGAAGTGCTTCATCATCTTCTCGCTTGATGCCCTTGAGCCCTTGTTGGCGTCAGAGTAAATCTCATCTGATACAAGCGCGCCTGAAATATCGGTTCTCTTGCCCATCTTGTATTCGAGTGCGGGGTCAGGCTTGACAAGCAGCTCAAATTTGTCGCCGTCCAAAATGAGGCGAGCGACTGTGAATTTATCTGTCATTTAATAAGATCATCCATTTCTGGGATATATATGCCTGCCAAGGAGCAGAATTCTTACAACTTTCGGTAGATTTTTAAGGTTGTTCTGGATAGTTGTTAAAAGTATTGGCTTCTTCATCTGTTGAAATTATTGAAAAATCAAATGAGAGGATTGTTGTCAAATTT
>JAICPK010000047.1 GCA_025929855.1 Nitrososphaera sp. | reverse complement strand
TCCTTGCCAGCTGATCTCTTCGAGGTCAGCTGGTGGGTTTGTTTAGCGGTTAGAACATGTCGTTATTATTATATGTTTCAACAATAATTTCTGTCTACATTCATGCAGATCGATTTGATAGAATCAACTCTCAAATGTGAGATGCGCATGCATAGTGCCACTGTGCTTTAATAAATGATGGAAAATGTATGAGGATAATAATAAACATAAGAGCATAGTTTGTTGTCAGATCATACAGGATTCATCGATATCACTTGATTTGCTTTACTCGGTATACTATTGACCAAATTGCATGATGCATGTATTAACACACCTTTAGCGAGGCTTCATATACCCTCTTTTCCTCTTCGTTTTCAAGCAGGGACGATTTTTATTATCATTCAATAATATCTAGTTGAACAATTATTCCACATCAACGAATTTCGGAGAGCAACAACAATTTTGTCGTTGTTGTCATCCATAGCTCTGACAAATGGTTGGGAGAGAACTGTGAATTATGATGATAAAATCTTATTGATATTTATGAATACAGATTGCAGGTAGAGCAATGCATGTTGCAGAACCTCAGTTGATCAAGTTGATCAAATTGTAATAGGCAGCTGATAATAAACCACAATTGAATTTCAAAAGAATTTGAATACTTGGCGGACAATATCAAGCAGACTATTGGCAAATTCCAGTTAATGGACTCTCTACCAACAGGTATAATAAAATCCATCTGACGACAAGATGAAAAGATAACAATGACCATCCTTTTCCGTTTTCAGGTAGATACAAAACCGCCATACCTTAAAAGTCTGAGTTAGCAAGTTGAATTATCACCATATAACGAAACTCTTTATTTATGATGAACGCCAAATTCTACTATGACATCAGAAATTTTTAGAGAAAAGCAAGAGATCAATAGGAAACATCATCATGTGTATGATGACAAGACAATTGAAAATATGAAGCAGTATTTCAAGGTTGAACATGACTCTGATGCATTATTGAAGTATATAAGAGGGAACAGGATCAATCACGACGTTCTAGCTTAAGGATTCGTTTTTTCTTATACATCGCAGAAACCAGCGCAGCTCAGAATACGTTTGAAATTTGAAATAATGCATCAAACCTTCAATAGTTGCATCATCATAATCCAAATGATGATATTTCTGTTCATCGTCGGCCTGCCAAGAAGGCAAGGGTTCATCGGTTGAGTTTGTAGCCAATTTAGTGTTGGTCTAACATTGATTGCCACAACAAGGATTTAACTAGCACTAATGATTGTACTAGATGACTGTCTTCTTATCTAGCCTAATATTATTGTATAGGATTCTAGAAGATTATTAAAATTAACTATTGAATAAGATATCACCTGGAACAATTTGAAAGAGAATTACATCACCTCTATTTAATTGCCATGCCGTCCACTACAAAGTGAATGTCGTACAGACGAGGAGGACGTTTTGGAGGCAGTCGCTTTGGTGGTCCAAAGCCAGTTGAAAGTGGTAAGGAATACGATGTTCAAGTCACCGAGATAAGTCGAAAAGGCGACGGAGTTGCCAGAATTCAAGGATTTATTGTTTTTGTGAAAGGTGGGAGGGTCGGGCAGAAAGCTAGAGTAAGGGTAACGCACGTAGGAGACAGATTTGCAACAGCTGAAACTATTGATGGAGGAGAGCAACAACAGGTAGAACAGCAACAATCAACCGATCAATCAAAAGATGTTATTAGTCCTCCAGTCAGCGAAGAGGAAAAGCCGGAACTTCAGGACTACGCAAGCTCAGAAGCAGAAGAGATTAAACCGGAAGAACAACCCCCGACAGGCTAACAGAGCCCAAGTCATTAAATATCAGAAGTGGCTCTAGGACAAATGTCGAGCAACTTTGGGAGAATATTGCGTTGCAAGTTCACTTTTGCAGAGTAATATACACTCCAAGAAAAGAGGTTCTTAGAGAGGACGTACTTTACATAATAGGAAATCCTCAATCAGAGATACAAAGGAATTATAACATTGCAGGCTGCTGCTTAGGACTCAAATAGAGCAGAGGAAGAGAAAAGGAGAAAGAAGAGTTCGGATTATCAATATGACAGACACACTAACTACAACGGCATTGGGCGGGACCTCCTGATAATTGCATAAATATATTACATGAGTTCCATATATGGAACTGATTGGGCGAGCAGTCGACGCCACAAAAGTTCACCAGTGTCAATGACTATACCATAAGGTATCTCGACTATGGGCCGGCTGACGGTAAGACTCTGATTCTTTTGCACGGTCTTGGCGCTTCTGCAGAAAGATGGTCTCGTGTAATTCCAGCTTTGTCAAAATACTTTCACCTGATAATTCCGGATATTATTGGTTTTGGTTACAGCGACAAACCTGCTATAGAATACACAATGGATTTCTTTATTGACTTTTTCAAAGCATTGCTTGACAATCTCAGGATCTCTGAGTCAAATATTATCGGATCATCATTTGGCGGTCACGTTGCCACCGAATTTGCCATCAGGTTCAACCGCATGGTTGAAAAGTTAGTTCTAGTGTCACCTGCAGGCATGATGAAGACATCGACTCCGACCCTTGACAGATACATCATGGCTGCCCTGTATCCGGTATACGAGCATGTCTATGAGGCCTTTAGGGAAATGGCCTATGAGTCTGATGCCGTCAACGAAGAGATAGTGACAGACTTTGTAAACAGAATGAGGCTTACTAATGCAAAGTATGCATTCATGTCGACGGTGCTTGGCATAAGATATGCGCCCAAACTAAATGGCAGGCTTTCAAATATAATTGCTCCAACTCTTCTTCTATGGGGAGAACAAGATAAGATGATACCATTACAGTACTCCAGAGAATATGATGAAATTCCAAAAAGGCAGCTTGTAGTGATAAGAAACTGCGGTCACACACCGTATGTCGAAAGGCCTATGATGTTCAATAAAATCGTCCTGAAGTTCCTCGTAGGCAGAGAACAATAATCAGGTCTCCTTCTGCATGGATCCTTTGCGTCGCCGCTCTATGGGTACTACGATCACCTGCACAAGATCTCCATCTTCTATATTGAGTGCTTGCCTTTCAGCCTCTGGAATAGAAATCCTGCCTCCGCTCTGTACTGTAGTCTTGAACATTGCATTATGGAATGTCAGACTCTGGAGAACTGAAAAGTAGTTCTGCATAGCATCCTGCTGAATGTTAGAAAACTGGCGGATAAAATCCTTCTGTGCTTCACTTCCCTTTGTAATCGCTTTTTTGAAAGCTTCCATAGGATCTGTGGAATCGCTAGAACTCATGTGCATTAGCAAACACAAGTATCATTTATTTAACGTTACCTAGCCGCCTTGTCCACATAAAACAAAGATTGCGTCTGATGTTAATTAGAAAATCCAGAAGAACAGTGCAGAAATGCCAAGACGTAACAATTTATATCATGAGCCATTTGTGGCCAACATCATTAGGATTATGTACTACTAAAAAAGTTCAATAAGAACAGGGGGCTTCCATATAAGAATTGCAGACGCTTTTTTCTAGCTTTGATCCCGTTGTCAGCATAAACAGCGGACAGGTTTTTCTTTGGGAAAAGCATAAGAATTCATGGTATGGCATACATGGCGACCAAGTCATCAAGTTCACACAGTCTGACAAGGGTATTGAATTTCTTTCCTTCCCGGAAGACAAATCCTGTGCTCAAAAGATATTCAGGCTTGACGACGATATTAAGAAGATATTTGAAGAAATATCGCACGATCCACTCATGTGCAGGCTTGCCAGTGCATATCCTGGCCTCCGACTCATAAGGCAGAGGCCCCACCAGTGCCTATTCTCATTTGTTTGTGCAAGCAATACCAACATACCTATGATCCGAAGGATGCTCTATAATATGGCAAGAAGGTTTGGCAAGCACACAAAAGTTGATGGGATAGACTTCTTTACATTCCCTTCCGCTGCAGATATCAATAGGGCAAGTATAGATGAACTAAGGGGCTGCGGCCTTGGCTACAGGACAAAGGCAATAAAGGCTGCAGCTTATGCCATCGCAAGTGGACGACTTGACTTTGATCTACTAAAGAAAGCAAGCTATTATGAATCAAAAAAAGAATTGCTGCAAGTCTATGGAATCGGGAACAAGACAGCTGACTGCGTGCTTTTGTTTTCACTTGAAAAGCTTGACGCATTCCCAATCGATGTGTGGATCGCAAGAGCACTTGCTAGCCATTATAGTTGGCTTCACAAAAGCAAATTCCATGATAAGATTACTCCCCATCAGTATGAGCAGCTGTCGGATGGCGCAAGAAGGTATTTTGGCAGGTATGCAGGATATGCTCAGCAGTATCTTTACTATCACACAAGACATCTCGCAGGTAAAAAATGGTGATAAATACTTAATAACTATCGTTACAAATGCTGAATAGCAATGTTAGCTAATCGCCCTTATCATGGCAAGACCATTAAGAGCGCTTGACTGGGTGGTTATCGCGGTCCTTGTGATACTTGCAGCTATAGTAATATACCTGCTTCAACCACTTATCATAGTAATAGCAATAGCCGCCGTAGGCTACATTATCTATAGGTGGTACACAGGAAGAAGGCTTGTCAGGACAGGTTAGCCAATCTATTTCCTTTATTATTTGCCAGCATAGCTTTTCTTATTATTATCATCATCTCTCTCGGTAACGAAATCAAATAACTCATTGTTGTATTTTCAAATATTGTCGCATTGGCGTTTGTATAGTAATGTTGTAATGTTATTTGTAGTCATATTGCTAGATGCTTTTACTTCTAAATTGCTGTGCTACTGCGTTAGATCTATAATGCTTGTTCGGATGATCAGCTTGGCTTGTGGGGAAACGTCATACTGCTCCAAAATTATGTCCGGATCTTTGATCAGCTCGTTTCTGAATTCTGGCTCACTGGCTGCCTTGAGGAGAACCTCGCTTATAATCTCAGCTTCCTTTTGTTGAGACTCCAAGGGTATCTGCACCAAACTGAACGCTCGTATATAATCTTAATGCAGGATTCCTCTGTATAACTTAGATAAATAAAAAGTATAGCAATAGTGACCTCACGTCATAGGCATATTATGGATGTATGCCTGCGAACAGGAACAATCACGCTTGTAACTACTGTAAGATCAGTTATATGTCTACAGGCCTTGGTTCTAGCTTGAAAGGTCATTTACTATAGAAGTGTTGATCTATGCATAGCATAGCATGATTAGTTTTTTATTTATTGTGCTAAAAAATGCCAGGAACTGGCGTCATAGGCAGTATGCTAGCATCTCTTCTGACAGCAAAAGCTTGTCGCTTGCAAATCCAACGCATTTTTTGAGATTATAGAGATGGCGAGCATGAAAAAATGAAAAAGAGAGGAGGTAATACGCCGGATCCTATCCGCTTACATAAGCTCTTTCGCCATGCTGTACAAGGTCCAGACCGACCTCTTCTTCCTTTGGAGTGACCCTTATGCCGCCTGGCCACACCACATCCATTATCTTAATAATGAGTGCGGTGATGCCCATCGCCCATGCAAGTGCAGCAAATGCTCCTACTGCATTTTCATATAGCTGTGCAGGGTTGCCAAAGGCAAGTCCGTTGTCTCCCCATGAAGTAAACCGCGCTTCTGCAAAGATGCCAGTAAGTAGAGCACCTGCAAGACCACCGATGCCGTGTACAGCCCATGTATCAAGTGCGTCATCCCATTTCCTCCTATTCTTGAACGCAAGTGCTGCATAGCAGACAATTGATGCCAAAATCCCTATGATTATGGAGGACATTGGTGATACAAAGCCAGATGCCGGTGTGATGGCTACAAGCCCAGCTATTGCGCCAGTAGCTGCACCAACGGTCGAAGGTCTTCCTGTGTGAGCCCATGATATCAGAGCCCACGTTACTGCCGCCATTCCTGTAGCGATTTGGGTTGCAAGAAATGCACTGCTAGCGTTGGACGCTGCTGCACCTGCTGAACCTGCGTTGAAACCAAACCAGCCTGTCCACAGAAGGGCTGCACCTAGGACAACAAGTGATATGTTGTGTGGCTCCATTGGGATCTTGCCATATCCCAGCCTACGTCCAAGCATGAGAGCGATTACAAGACCGGACCAACCAGAGGTGATGTGGATGACTGTTCCACCTGCAAAGTCAAGTGATCCTAGACAACCTGTCCATCCAAATCCACAATAATCAGGATTTCTTCCATAGTTGTCAGGCGCCGCAATCTGCCATGTCCAATGGGCGGCAAAGTCATAGACGAATGTTGCCCAGATGACTATGAATATAATAAACGCGCTGAACTTCATCCTCTCTGCTACTGACGCTACGATTAGAGCAGGTGTAATGATGGCAAACATCATTTGGAATGCCACGAAGGTTGTATGGGGTATTGTGATAGCATACTGGTTTGAAGGCACATCATGGAGTACATTCTGCAGTCCGGCCCAATCCAAGGTTCCTATGAATCCGTATCCTCCCGCATCAGGTCCAAAGGCAAGACTGTATCCCCACAGCGCGAACTGCGCTGCAATAACTCCAGTAGTAATGAATACCATATGAAGTGTGTTCACAGCGTTCTTTTGCCTGGACAGACCACCATAGAACATTGCCAGCCCTGCAGGAGTCATCATAAGAACCAGTGCAGAGGCTGTCAACATCCATGCATGATCACCTGTATCAATTGGTGCAGGTACTAGATTTCCTTCCTCGTCTACTACAGGATTCCCCTCCTCATCTGTTTCCCATAAGGAATATACCTCAGCTGGGTCGCCAGGGGCATAGGCAAACGCAATGTCTGAGAAATTAATGGTCGCCAGCGTAGCTATTATAGCAGCTAGACCCAGAAAATAGATTTTCCTATCAAGAATACTCTTCGTTTTACCGTCTGTCATATAGGAGTGAAGGCTGGAAAGTTTGAATAAAAGCATTTATCTTAATTTTTGTTAACCCAAATATATTTTGGTTCATTATAAAAGTGAAAATAATAACGTAAAAGGAAAATTTTATGATATGATGTTTTATTATTATAGTGGCAATCCGAACTTCTATGATCGACATAAATAGGTGCCAGCCACTTGAGAAGACAATTGGCCGCCGATATCAATCCCTTGATTCAAGATTGGCGAAGCAGCGTCGTCACTTACATCACATCGTCTGATGATACCGACAGGCTGG
>JAICPK010000044.1 GCA_025929855.1 Nitrososphaera sp. | reverse complement strand
TAACTCAAGCGTCAACAGTAGCAGGAGGAGGAGAAGAAGTAACACTAGCTAGAGGAGGAAGTGGTAGCTGACCTGTTATCGTATACATATACACATCTCTGCACTCACTGAGATGGTAATTTTTTCCTTTCTTTTGGCTACTAAGTTTTGATTCTGCGGCCATAGATCATAATAATTAATGATGGACTAGAATCGGAAAGCAGAGCATATACATTATTGAGAAGGATTATTCACTTCAACTTTTATTAGTAATAATATGTGAAGGTAAGTGGCTATACATGGTAGAAATAGAAAAGGTTGAAGAGCAGATAGGCGAAGTCTTGGGATTAGAAATTGCAGCTCAGAAAGCAGTAGAAGAGCTTTCTTCAAAAGGTCTGCTGGATAAACGAGGACTAAAGGGAAAACTACAAGCAATGAAAAGCGAAGCCGCAGGACATCAGAAAAAGATTGAAAAATTGATGCAGAGAATTTCTGAATCAGAGGGTCTAAATCAAGATAGCATAAGACAGCATGCTGAGGAAGCATCAGATAAAGCATCACAAATGATGCAAACCTACCTTGGAGAAGATCCCGATACATTAGATGCATTAGAGTTTCTGTGTCTTGCCGAAGGAGGGGAAGTGACACATTATGAAGTGTTGAGCGAAGTGGCCAAAGAATTAAAGGAAAAAAAGCTAGCAACAGAAGTTAGATCGATTTTAAAAGAAGAAAAGGACCATCTCAAATTATGCATACAACTGGCAAAGGAAAATAGTATCAGGAGTTAAAGCAAAGAGCTGTAAAAACCCGTCTCTTTTTCATTCATTATCATTTAGTAGATGTGTATATGTTGTTTGTCATTCTTTTGTTTTTGTAAAATCTGTGCCTTTCCCTTGTTTGTTTTCCTTAGGGGCCACTGCTTTTGAATCTTCTTGTTCTATTGCATCTGCTGGGAGGCCTGGATCTTCGCCGATCTGTGTTAATACTGCGTCATCCTTGTTTTTTTCTTCGTTGTTGTTGTCATCCTTGGGTTGATTTTCTGAATCGCTCATATACTACTAACTATTCCGCCAGTATGGTATATAATTAGGAGTTTAAAACCTGCTTGAATCTATATTATCACAAAACCTTCTGTCGTTAGGTCTCTGCGGGCAAATATATCATAATAATATACTTTTGGAGTCATAACTTCAGGCTTTTTGTTGACCTTTTTCACTTTTCTTCCAAATTTGGATCTGTCCGCCATATACTTCATTATCATAAACAAATGATGGAACTTGTGAATAGTAGCCCTCGCGTCCGGAGCTAAAGGTCTTTGGAGCTAATGGAATTTCATGTTCTTTTCCATCAGGCATTCTAATCGTGGCAAATGCAATTTTACTTTTCGGTTTCTGCGATGAAGTGTCTGCAGACATAAGCTTGTTATGCTAGGGTACTAAATAACTGATATAAAATCATATTGCATAATGTTATGATTCAGAATACAAACTAAACAATTGCAAAGAATTTGATTTGATTTAACTTTATTTTTCCACATGCTACTATTATTATATGGGATTACGTCGTCTTCTTCTTCCCTTCCTTGTACTCAATAGATTTTACATGCCAGTTGAGTCGCTCTGTAGCTTTTTGGCAGAATCAGGGTCTCTGTCTGCGTAGTATTTCACCATACCTAGCTTGAGCACCTTGAGCGATAATAAGGCGCATTTTATCCTTGCCGGGCCTAGGTTGAGGAGCCCAATATTTTCCAAGATGTCATCTTTTGTTAGATCCTTGACAGATGTCAGTGGTTTGCCCATTATCATCTCAGTTAGCATTGAAGCGCTTGCCTGGCTGATAGCACAGCCCCTTCCCTCAAACTTGATGTCCTTTATCTTTTCCCCATCAACCTTAAGGTGAATGTCAATTTCGTCGCCACACAAAGGGTTGCTGTCATGTATGCTCACGTCTGCGTCAAGCAGTTTGCCCTTGTTGCGGGGGTTGCGATAGTGATCTAAAATTATTTCACGATAAATGTCGTCACTCAAATCTTGAACACTCTCCTTGCTTCCTCAAGCGCGCCAACAAAGATATCGACTTCCTCCTTCGTATTGTAGATATAAAAACTTGCTCTAGACGTAGCCGGAACGTCAAGCCTCTCCATGAGCACCTGCGCACAGTGATGACCTGATCTTATTGCAACACCATGATCATTCATAATAGTGGCCAAGTCATGCGGGTGGATGTCTCCAATGTTAAACGATATCACACCTCCCCTGTCCTTTGAATTGCGTGGACCATAGAGCGTTACGCCTCTGACTCTACTTATCTTGTCAAGTGCATACGTTGTCAGCTCCACTTCATGCTCTCTGACTTTGTCCATGCCAATGTTGTTGAGATAGTCAATTGCAGCAGCAAAACCAATTACATCGGCAATGTTGGGGGTTCCACCCTCAAATTTGTACGGAAGGTCATTGTACCTTGTCTCGTACTTGTGAACCTCCTTTATCATGTCGCCTCCGCCTATAAAGGGCGGCATCTTTTCAAGAATTTCTTTTTTGACATACAATATGCCAACGCCTGTCGGACCAAGCATTTTATGCGCTGAGAAAGCCATAAAATCGCAGTCCATCTTTTGGACATCTACCGGCATGTGAGGCACTGATTGTGCACCATCGACAACAACAGGGATACCTTTCTCGTGTGACATCTTGATTATTTCGTTGATAGGAACAATAGTGCCAAGTACATTTGACATGTGTGACACTGATACGAGTTTTGCTTTCTTACCACTGTCAAGATAATCCACGTACTCCTGTAGCTTTAGGTAACCGTTGTCGTCAATTCCTACGTATTTCAGCTTGGCACCCTTTTCGGAAGTCAATATCTGCCATGGCACGATGTTGCTATGGTGCTCTATTTCCGTGATGACTATGGTATCTTCCTTTTTAACATTGGTCCTACCCCATGAGTAGGCGACAAGATTTATGGCTTCTGTGGCGTTACGGGTAAAAATAATCTCTTCAGTGGATCTAGCATTGATAAACTCTGCCACCTTTTCTCTTGTCTTTTCAAACTCAATTGTAGCCTCTTCTGCTAGCTGGTGCACTGCACGGTGAATGTTGGAATTGTAATTCATGTAGTAGTCATGGATGGCGTTAATTACTGCAAGAGGTTTTTGTGTAGTGGCAGCATTATCAAGGTACACAAGTGGCTTGCCTCCGCTAACTTTACGTTTGAGGATAGGAAAGTCCTCTCTTATTTTTTCGACATTGAGAGCGCCTTTTTGCATCATTTGCTAGTCCAGCTTAATGTAAATTGAGTTGTCCTGTATTTTAACCTTGTAAGTTTTAATAGGCTCTTCAGCAGGTAGGTTCTGCGGAATGCCAGTATCAAGCTTGAACGCAGATAGATGTAATGGACATGTCACCGTTTTTTCCTCCTCGTTCATAATTCCTGTAGACAAATCGGCATATGCATGTGTACATATTCTGTCAGTGGCATACACATTATCTCCTATTTTTGCGATGAGAATTTTCTTGTTGCCCTGATCAAAATCTAGCATGTCACCATTTTTAAGTGACTTTTCTTCGCATACCTTTACCCATTGTTGTTGTTGTTCTTCTTCTTCTGACATAAAACCGCCGCATCCGACTACCTATACTTATAGTGCTTTTCAAAGAGATCTTGGGTCTCGCGGTAGCGGGACTTTTCAACTTCCAGTATCTGTTCCATTGCCTCGTCTGTCCTGAGCATTAACTGCTTACCTTGCCACTTGTTCTCAATAAGGTAGTTAATCCATGCCCTGATGGTCGGACCCATCTTTCTAGATAGCGGCTCAAGAAAGCCAGATACAATCTCACGCTTGGCGCCTTCCCTGCTAAGGCCCCTTGTCATTAGATAGTAGATCTGGTTTTCATCCATTTGAGCTACAGAGGCAGAGTGTGTTGCCTTAACTTCATTTGTTTCTATTTCAAGGCCTGGTATTGCATCCGATTTGGCTCCTCTGTCAAGAAGGATTGCATGCCCTGCTAGGTATGATTCTGTTCCTTTGCCCTCTTTGCCTATCTTGATCATGCCCTTGAACAAAGACTTTGAAGTATCCTTGAGCACTGATTTGACAAGTACCCTCCCTCGAGTGTGTGGTCCTCGGTGCACAAGGTTAGATGCGACATCAAAGGATTGGTTGCCTATCCCAAAGACTATCTCAACATCCTCTGAAGAAGCACCAGGACCTTTCATGATGCTGTCTGTCTTGTAGCGTGAAAGCAATGACCCAAACATGCCTATACACCAGGACATTTTACCATCCCTTTCGACAAATGCCTTCCTGTTTGAAACATTAACAGTGTCATGACCCATTGCCTGTAGAGTCACCAATTCCAGATGCGCGTTTGGATTGACATGAGTTTCAACTAATTCAAAATATCCCTGCTGTACATCCTGTCTATCTGACGAGCCAGGCGCATATATCTCCTGCACAACTGTTGCTTTTGCGCCTGTGTCTGCTACAACGATATTTCTTGATATCAGTGAAGTCCCATCGTCTGCAAGAGAGGTAATCATCCTTATTGGCTCTTCAAGTATGACATTTCTTGGAATATAAATAAAAATGCCAGACTGAAAAGCCGACCCTTCAAGTGCAAGGAATTTGTCCTCTAGATAATTCAGCTGATTTGCATCCATGTGCGATCTGATTAGGTCGCCGTGACTAGTCAGCGCGTCCTCGATGCTCGAAACGATCACACCTTGTTTGGCGACATTATCGCGGATGAAGATCTTGTTTATTTCTTTACCTACTTGAAGAATTCCTGTTTCCTGCTCGAGCTCTTTTAACCTGTCAGCGAGGTCTTTGCTGAGTGCAGCAGGCCTCGTTGTCGTCTGCGCCATAAAATGTATGCTTTCTGGCTTTATTTTGTTTACGTCTGAATACTTGGAGTAGAGCGGTGAGACTTCGGCAGGCAGCGACTGATACTGTGAGAAGGCTTGCTTGCGTAACGAAGCAAGCCAGCTAGGCTCTTGACCTGCTATTGAATCAATATGCTCGCTGTTAATTGAGGACAGAGTAGAAGTAGTGGTCGCCATGGTGGCATCACAAAAAGTATGTAAGAGAGAGTTTTTGGAGGAGGCTTAACCGACTGAGCCTTCCATTTCCATCTTGACTAGCCTGTTAAGCTCTACCGCATACTCCATTGGAAGCTCCTTTGTAAATGGCTCCATGAATCCACCGATGATCATTGAGAGCGCGTCTGACTCTGAATATCCTCTACTCATCAAGTAGATTATTTGGTCCTCGCCTATCTTGCCTACTGTTGCTTCATGAGTAATAGTTGCATCGTCTTCATTAACCTCGATGTATGGGTAAGTGTCGGTTCTAGAGTGCTCGTCCAACAGTAGTGCATCGCACCTCACGTTTGACTTGACACCTGTCGCGCCCTTTGCGACGTGGAGCAGTCCCCGGTACGTTGTTCTGCCAGAATCCTTACTCACAGACTTGCTAGTTATTCTAGAAGTAGTGTTTGGTGCAAGATGGACCGCCTTCGCTCCTGCATCTTGATGCTGATCCTTCCCTGCAAATGCTACTGATACAACCTCAGCATGTGCGTTCTTGCCAAGCATGTAGACACCAGGATACTTCATTGTTAGCTTGCTGCCGAGATTACCGTCAATCCATTCGACCTTCGCATCTTCATAGGCATAGGCCCTCTTTGTCACAAGATTGTAGACATCCTTACTCCAGTTTTGGATTGTAGTATAGCGTATCTTGGCGCCCTTCTTGGCAATCAACTCTACAACTGCAGAGTGGAGCGACTCCGTGGTATAGACAGGCGCTGTGCATCCTTCGATATAGTGCACTTCGGCACCCTCGTCTGCAATGATAAGCGTTCTCTCAAACTGGCCAATGTTCTCGGCATTAATCCTGAAATATGCCTGTAGCGGAAGCTCAACCTTGACATTTCGTGGAACATAGATAAATGAGCCCCCAGACCATACCGCGCTATTAAGGGCTGCAAACTTGTTGTCCTCTGGCGGGATCACCTTGCCAAAGTGCTTCTTGAGAATGTCAGGGTATTGCTTTAGTGCCGTGTCAGTGTCGACGAAAATTACTCCCTGCTTTTGCAGGTCTTCCCGTAAATTGTGATAAACAGTTTCAGATTCGTACTGTGCACCGACTCCTGCAAGGAATTTACGCTCAGCCTCAGGGATACCAAGCTTTTCAAAGGTATTCCTTACTGATTCTGGAACATCCTCCCAGTTCTTACTGCTCTTCTCTGACGCTTTGGCGTAATAGTATATGTTCTGGAAGTCAATTTTGGACAGATCTCCTCCCCAATTTGGCATAGGCTTGCTCATGAAGACATCGTATGATCTTAACCTGAACTCTCTCATCCAGTCTGGCTCGCCTTTCATCTTGCTAATTTCTTCTACAGTGCCCCTTGAGAGGCCCTTTCTGCTGAGGAAAACGTAAAGCTCAGTTGAATCTTTAAAGTCATATTTGCTATAATCCATATTAAGGTCTTCTTTTGCACTCATACGCTGCATATAACGTCGTTATGTTTTATATATATTTTGTATTATCCAAACAAGCCAAGCGGGATGTTAGCGCAGACCTAGAATGCGAGCTGCCAGTCATCCTTTAGAATTTGTAGCCAGCAAGACACTCAAATAATGTATGGCATACATATATATATTTTCCATCATCAGGTTCCTGTTAAGCTAGTTATATTTTCCCCTAACGGGTTTTCAAGCCCTCCATCGGTTGTGCCATTTCCGATGCTATTATTCAGACCCTGTTGTCCTGCAGTAGGTGTGCCTAGAGTGCTTGTCTCTCTGCCAAAAGTAAGATCTGCGTCTGGAATTTGCTCAGCCCCTGGAGGCGTACTAGCAACAGCTCCTCCTTCTTCTCCTTCTTCTTGACTTCCTAAAGGATCATTCCCACCACCCATTGTAGTGTTATGTCCTGGACCACTTGTCGCAGATTCATCTGCAGTCTCCGATGGAATTGCTGCTCTAGGGGCACTGGGAAATAGTGTAGAGCCAAATGCCACAACAACCACAAATATGACAGCCACTGCTGCAACAATTCCGATGATAATCCATCTTGCTGAACCTCCATAGAATCTGCGTTCGTTATCTTCTGGCATTGCAGAACAATATATTGCTCTGACCGACAAATTACTTAACTGCTGCTGGAAATATTATATCTAGGAGCCGATTCTGGTCTCTAAACGCGAAATGATAGCAAGCGAGGG
>JAICPK010000103.1 GCA_025929855.1 Nitrososphaera sp. | reverse complement strand
TGTGGATGCGATATTGTTGGAACTACTCCTGCTATCAAGGGCCAAAGAGTAATGATTTACCCCGGTGTTTCCTGCGGCAAGTGCCAGTACTGTACAAGTAGCAGTAATAATAATAATAATAGCAATAACAAGCGTGAGAACCTCTGCAACCAGTTTGCAATCATTGGAGGCTTTAGTGACTATAATGGAGGCTATGCCGAACAGGTAGCAGTGCCAGAAAAAAATGTCATCAGGTTACCAAGCGCACTAAAGGATGAAGCTGCAGCCACTCTTGCAGTTTCGTACCTTACGGCTTGGAATATGCTGCAAACAAATGGTGTCAGCAGAAAGAAAAAGATCCTTGTTTATGGTGCCTCAAGTGGGGTAGGAATGGCAACTATCCAACTTGCAGAGGCACTTGGTGCAACAGTGATAACAACGGTATCCAGCAATTCAAAGCAGGACTTTGCAAAAAAGCTGGGCGCTCATTATATCATCGACAGAACAAGACAAGACATTGCTGATGAGATAAAGAAGATTGTTCCTGCTGGCGTTGACATTGTAATTGATCATGTGGGAGCAGCAACTTGGGCTACCAGCATTGCCGCCCTTAGGCAAGGCGGCAGAATGGCAGTCTGTGGCATGACATCGGGAAACGAAGCGACCGTACCTGTTCGAATGTTTTACACTAAGCAAATAGTCATGGTCGGTTCTCTCTTAGGCACCCGAGCACAGCTAGAGGAGTTGATAAATTTTGTAATGAGAAAAAAGATCCAACCTGTCATAGATTCTGTTTTCCCGCTTCAAGACGCAAAAGAAGCACAAAAGAAGATGGAGGCAGGCATGCATACTGGCAAGATTTTGCTTAAGTTATAGAAGAGAAGACTTGCCGTTTAGCAGCTCAAGCGTATCGTCTGCAATATCTATTGCTGTGTGTGAGTCAACGTTTGGCTCAAGTGTGACAAGTAGCGTCTTGTCTGCCATGTAAAACGTAAGTATGGACATCTTTTCGCGCTCTACATAAGCAAATCTTGCCCCTCCCATAGATGCATCAAACCGCTCCCTCATTGATTTGCGCAACGCAGTCTGGGTGAGGAACAACTCTTCATCAGTCTCGTTCACTATGGAGTCAATACCTCTGCGCATACCCCCTGCAATCAGAGTGCCGGTACTGTCGATCACGCCAGCATACCTTATGTCATCGTTCAACATAAACACCCGCTCACAGAGCTTGTTAAGATCCATGATTTTCTTTTAGAAGACAGTGCTTATTGAATTTTTAGTAAAGCCATATTAGCAATTGATGCCAAGTTATTAGCAGGAGAGATAATTGTATATGAGTACGGAGCGAAAGAACCCCTTCAAGCGAGACCAGGCACTAAACGATGCCACATCGGGTCAGCTAGGCGAGGAGCCAAGGCCAGAACCATATCCGGAAAAAGATCCGCGCATGGAAGCAGCACGCAAAAGGTCAAAGCAGATCTAGCGCAATTCACACATACACGTGCAAGTGTGAATACATGTAGCTCTTGTGACTATCCGTGAGGCTTAGATTATGCTTTTTCATTTTAGTTTTCTCTACTATCTATCGCTCTCTTATATTGGCATCCTGGGCAACCATTGTGTGACAGTGTGTCACGTCCTTCAACCTTTCACAGCTATTACAGATCCATGAAATGGACTCCCTGCAGACATTACAATGCAAAACTGGTATAAGATATCGTCCGCATGATCTGCAAGAAGTGTTCATATCGTTTCTATTCGAAAAATATATGTTTGAACGTTGATGTATAACAATATTGATAATTTGTGTATATATTTAATATTCATAAAGTTACACGTCTGGTACCAGTCAAAGTGTAACACACTTTGTGTAGTCTGAATTAGTTTTATAACCACTTAGTCAAACGACTATCGCATACATTGTGATTCCTACTTCCCTCGCTCCTGAAGCCTCTGCAAAAGACAAGTAGAGAGTCTTTTAGTTTTATCAAATCAGCCTTTTCTCAGTTGTAGTTTTTTATGTGATGCGTATAGCAAATACCACATAATTCTTGCCTGACAGAAACATTCGTGTCATCTTGTACACGATACCATACTTTTTCTCCAGCATTTTGAATGCTTTCAGCTTCTCTTCTTCGCTGGCTATCCTTGCTTCTCCTTTGACCCACTCGCCCTTTATGCTTCCGCGCATATCGCACGGAGCTATTTGCACAGACGGATTGTTACGTATGCGCTTGTACTTGCCTGTGTCGTCAGAAGTCCGCACGTATAATATGCTACTGTCACCACTACTACCGCTCTCGACAAACCACACAGGTGTCCTGACTCCTCGTCCGTTCCTTCTGTAGGTTTCTAGGTTGATGTATTTCTCACCAGCAAGGTTCAACAATTTTCTCTACTGCTCTGCCATTGTCTTGATCAGCCCTCAATATAAGAATAAAAAATTAAACATCAAGTACTTGCAGAAGATCTGATAAGATGCAATAAAATTTGCGTGCGTGCCAAAAATGATGAAAAAAAGGGAAAGATTAGATGGTATCCTTACCTTCCAAATGTGCTCTTAACATCCATGCCATCTTTTCATGTTTTTCTACTGCTTGTAAGAAAAAGTCATTTGTCGCCATGTCTTCTAACTCTTCAGCTTCGTCCGCGTTCTTTCTAAGCGTCTTGATTATTGTTTCCTGATCCTTTAGCAGGTTTGATATCATTGTCTGCGCATCAGGGTTTCGACCAGGTTCTTCATTAATGCTTGAATAGCGGACAAACTCGTCAAGAGTACCAAGTGACTTGCCGCCAAGCTGCCTTGCTCTTTCTGCTATCTCATCTACCATTTCGTCCAGAATTTCATACTGCGCTTTAAAGAACTCATGGAGCTGATGGAAGCGGGGTCCTATAACATTCCAGTGATACTTCCTTGTCTTTGTGTAGAGAACATATTCGTCACACAGACGCATATTGAGCATCTCGACCAGCTTTTTACGAGCATCATCTTTTACTCCGATATCTGTCTTGACATCGTGCTCCATTATTGCAGTAGATGTCGCACTACTACTTTTTGACGCCATAATGATGATCATCACACAAAATTATATATGAGATATATAACAATGAGGCAGACAGCTTTATTAAATTGAGCGCCTACAAGTCCTGTCAAATATGGCAGTGCGTAGGAAAAAAAGCAGAGTGACTACCCAAGACATCGATACGCTGTTTCGATTGGCCGAGCTTTATAACACAGACTATGACTTCCAGGCTGCCGAGTGGTTCTGGGGTCAGTTCCATGAAAAGACAATCGAAGACTTTACAAGCAAATACTCGCATGGAAGTAGAGAGTATCAGTTCTTTGAAAGGATCACGTCAAAGTGGGAGCTTGTAGGCTTGCTTGTGGAAAAAGGGTTCCTAAACGCTGATCTATTTTTCGACAGATATGGGTCACTTCAGGCGGAGTGGGATAAATGCAAACCAATAATCTATGGTCTTAGAGAAAAGTGGAATGAGCCCCGACACCGCGAGAATTTTGAGCTTTTGGCAGATCTTGGCCGTAAGTGGCAGGAAAAGCATCCCCCAAAGGTATAATGGATGCCATCAGATGAGTGGTGGCAGAGTTTATTGCGGTTCAAAATCATTTGCCAGTAGCAGCAGAGTTCCAGCCAAAACTTTACTTTGAAAATTCTACTCTTTCATCGTCCTTGCCATTATAGTGATACACAGGTGATTCCCTTTGTCAACATTATTGCTAATTGGGAGTAAAAGAATTTAAAAAGAAGAAAATCTTAGAACACGACGTCCCAGAACTGGTCAGGATTTCCTTATCATATCCTAGTGCCTAACCTGACTCCTAGTGACTAATCTATTTAATTACTATGAGAACCAGCACAGTTAACATGACACAAATACAATATGAAGAGGACATAAATGCGCCCGTGGAGAGAGTGTATGAATACTACACAAATCCCGACAACATCAAAGATGCGTGGCCTAGAGACGTCGTCAAAGAATCAGAATCTACAACAACTTCTAAAAATGAGCCAGGTTCTGAGATGAAAGTGAAAGGTGAGTATATGGGCCGTCAGGCAGAAATGCACCTTGAGGTAGCAGAGAAGGAACCTAATAGAAAGTTAATGAC
>JAICPK010000026.1 GCA_025929855.1 Nitrososphaera sp. | reverse complement strand
GTATGAATCCAAGTCATATGGATTTGAAGCTTATCTTGCATACCGGTTTGGCAGCAGGATCGGTAACATTGCAGGCGAATTGAAGATCAAGCCCCTCGAAAACTATCCAGGAGCAAACGATATAGAGCGCCAGCTGGAGCGGTTCTTAGAATACTGCGACATCCTTCGTGATGCCGAATATGACGTCAAGGTAATCAAGCTGGCAGACAGGCTCAACAACATGTCATTTATCCAGCGCGTTCCAGGACATGACAAGGTAAGGCGCTACATACGGGAAGCAGAGGACTTCTACATCGCATACACCATGCTGCCACCCAAAATGCCTCAATTCTATCAACGTATGAGAACTGCTTATGAAGAGCTGAGAGCATTATCGACGCAAAAGCTGGTCGCCGCATAACTTTTCTTTACAAACAATTTAATGATAGTAATTTATGGGGATAAACGATGTGATGAGTATTGGCGACAACAACAAAAGACCTCAATGTTGCAGTTATTGTGAAATTAGAACCTGACTTCTCTGAAGGGAATGTCAGCTACAACGCTGATGGCACGCTCAATCGGGCAGAAACAAAGAGCATCCTTGGACCCCATAGTGCTATAGCATCAAATGCGGCATTTTACGCTAAAGTCAAATATGGTGCACGCGTTGCGGTTGGAACGATGGGCCCCCCTATTGCAGAGAGCGCTCTACAGCAAGCACAGCTGCTTTGCGATGCCGACGAACTTCATTTGTATAGTGATAGGATCTTTGCAGGTGCCGACACACTTGCCACCGCCGAAGTTCTCAAGGCTGGCATCTCCAAGGTAGAAGGAGGTAAAGTAGATGTTGTATTTTCCGGGCACAGGGCGTCTGATGGCGAGACCGGTCAGACAGGACCTCAGACTGCTTGGAAGCTAGGCTATACCTTCCTTGGCAATGTCATAGATTATAATATTGATCTGGAGAGTAGATTGGTAAGGGCAAAGCGCCTGATCTCACTTCAAGGGTTTTATGATATCATTGAAGAGGTAGAAGCACCCCTTCCGGTTTTCATATCCATAGACCCATCATACAATGCATTTTTTAACACTGTGTCACAAAGGCTTGCCTTTGAAAAATACCAGAAAGAAGCAAGATCACGGGCAGAAAACTACAAGCAATTCCTGAAGGTTTTAAACACACAGCAACTAGGTATCGATCCAAAACTAGTTGGGTTGCCCGGCTCGCCAACAATTGTGTACAAAGTCGAACGCATACCAAAGGCAAAGGCTAGTAGAAAAGCCGAAGTTATCGATGGAACAAACCGTGATCAGATTGCAAGGGTAGTTACTAACATGTATGAGGTGCTTGAAGGGATGGTGATCAAATAATGTCAAAGTACCAGCACCTCTATGTCGTCATAGAGCATGAAGACGGCATGCCACTCCCTGTCAGCCTTGAGATGCTGGGTGAGGCTAGGCGGCTCATAGATGGCTTCAATAAGAAATATTCATCCGACGAGAAAGTGGTCGCAGTTGTCCTTGGACACAATGTGCGCAAGTTATGTGAAGAACTTATTTTTTACGGCGCTGACGCAGTGATCTACGCAGATAGCCCCGAACTTCGATACAGGAGGAACCTTATCGACACCAAGGTGATAAGCCAGATAGCGAGGAGCAGAGAGGTAGTGGCAGAGTTTTCTGATACTTCTGAATTTGTAAAGCCACGCTACATGTTTTTTGGCGCAGACAGCATAGGGAGGCACCTCTCGTCTACAGTTCTGGCAGAGCTCGAATCAGGACTTGCGTCAGATATTAACAAACTTGTTATCGAGGATCTGGAAATAAAACATGAACATAAGACAAAGGGACAAGCGATGATGTATGAAAAAACGCTTGAAATGTACAGGCCCGACTTTTCCGGCTTCCTCTGGACCACTATTCTTTGCCTTGACAACCGTAATCCAGCTATTGAGCGTGAATACCATCCGCAGGCATGCAGCATAATTCCTGGCGTGTTTGCCCCAATTGAGCCTGATAAATCAAGGCGGGGCATAATAGTAGAATATGTCCCGGAATTTGACGAGCGTGACCTTCAGGTAAGAATACTTGATAGAAAAATAGTGAAAAGTGCAGTCGACTTTGACAGTCACAAAGCTGTCATAAGTTTTGGCAAAGGAGTCAAGGATTCTCCAGAGCAGAACATCAAGCTGGTATCTGACCTAGCAAAAGAGATTGAAGCCGAAGTTGGTATTTCGCTTCCGATATCTAAAAAGCTGTTTCCTGTGAGCCAAGGAATAAACTCTACCTACATGATACCTGATAGGGTCATAGGAACAAGCGGCCGCAAGGTAGCACCATTGCTCTATATTGCAGTGGGAATAAGTGGCGCCATGCAGCATATTGCAGGCATGAAAGAGTCTGGGTTTGTAGTGGCAATTAACCCAGATGAAAACTCGCCTATAAAAGACGAGTGTGACGTATTTATCAGGGGAAGAATGGAGGATGTGATACCACTCTTGCTTGAGGAACTGAGAAAGCAGAGGCCCACAATACAGGTGAAGAAGTGATATGGAGCGCTATGACGTTGCAATAATTGGCGGCGGATCTGCTGGCCTTGCAGCCCTAAAACAGCTGTCAAACTTGAACAAACAAGCAATATTGATTGAGGCAGGCAAGAAGGCCGGCAGCAAGAACCTATCTGGTGGCATACTGTATTCTAAGAAGCCCAAACATGGCAAGACGTATAACGTTGAAGACGTTTATCCAGAATTTCTGCAGGATACACCTGTCGAGCGCAGGATAACTCAGTACATGTTGCATGCGACTTCTCGTGACAAGGTGTTTACAATGAACCTGACCGCAGCACATGAATATCAAGCGAATTTTGGCTATTCTGTACTTCTCAATAAGCTAAATGGATGGTTTGCAAAGCAGGCCAGCGAAAGTGCAGGGAGGCAGGGTGGTGGCATAGTGTCAGGTGTGCATGTTCGCTCGCTAAGCTGGCAGGAGGAAAAAACAGTAATTGAAACTGATGAGCTAGAGCCCTTTGAAGCAAAAGCAGTAATTGCGGCAGATGGAGTCAACTCGGAAGTTGCAGAGATGACTGGTGCTAGGGCAAAATTCACGCCAGAGCAGCTGTACCAAGGTGTAAAGGTTATAGTTAAGCTGCCGGAGGGGATAATTGAGGAGCGTTTCGGAATTGGGCCGGATGAAGGCGCCGCTCATCTATTTGCTGGCGACATAACGCTCAACCACATCGGGGGCGGATTTTTGTATACAAACCTCGATACACTTTCTGTAGGTGCAGTCTACCATTATGACTCACTTATGGAGAGGCCATCAGAACCTTACACGCTGGTAGATGCTCTGCTAAAGAATCCTTTGGTTGCGGAATTTATCAAAGATCAAGTGGCAGTCAAAGAGGAAATAGACAAGAACATGCCAAAGGAGGAACAGCTTAGGACACGGTTTGCGGTTAGCAAATTAATAAAGACCTGGAATGAGCTTCGTGATAGCTACCACTCGCGTGCTCTCCGGAAAAAGCTGATTGAAAGTGGCAAGTACAAATCCGAAGACGAAATCAAAGCAAGGCTTGATTCTGTGCAGAATGAGCTTGCTACAAAATACGACACAAAATTTGTTACTGATTATGTTGAGCTTGAATATGGAGCCAAGCTGGTGCCAGATGGCAAGCGCTGCGCAATGAAAAAGCCCTACTACAAGAATATCCTCTTTGTAGGCGATGCGGCCGGAAGGGGAGTTTTTATTGGACCCAGAATAGAAGGACTCAATGTCGGCATAGACGATGCAGTTAGGGCGGCAAACGCAGTCGCAAGAGCTATTGATAGGAACAACTTTTCTACTCAGTACATGGGCGAATCGTACAGCCAGTCAATAGAAGAAAGTCTATACACTCGAGATATGAAGGAGATAGACAAGGACTATCTGAAGATATTCCTCGATGCTGCAAGGGATGTGCCAAAGGATATCATCGGACAACGCTACGGCATGGTGTTCAGGTTAATGTCAAGTGGTACATTAAGAGGGCTGGCTGTAGGCTTTGCAAACATCCTTGGCTACGACAAGCTGCTACCGCTGGTCGAATCACAAGACACGTATGTCCAGGTGCCAATAGAAGTTGCGGAAAAGATCGGCAGACAATTTCAAGCAACATATGAACCTACAATACCTACGATAGCCCAGCGCATCGCACGGCTAAAATACGATGACGATAGAGTCTCACACATCAAGGTGCTCAATCCAAAGTCAGAATTTATGAAAAAGATGGTGACCCTTTGTCCTACATTTTGCTACAGCATGGAAGGGGGTAACGTGACGCTCCAGCATGAAGCATGCATCGAATGTGGTACCTGTGCCAAGGAAACGGAGTGGCGCCACCCAAGAGGAGAAAAAGGGATAATTTACCAGTACGGCTAACCAACTAACTAACGGTATCCTAGTTTTTGGGCTTTTTAGTTGTCACATGAGCTGCTGAAGTGCTGGCCGCTGACGATATTGCCGCTGGATTAATGCCCCAACCTTCTTCTTTTGCTTCTCCTCCTGCTTGACCGTTCACAGCTATCATTCTTTGACTGGCCGTCAGTAAAATTTTCTTTATGGCTACTTCCATAGGATCTTATTTTTATTGTGGCTATTATTACACACATATGCTCTGATACATTATGTCAACAAATGCATTTGTTCCAAAGGTAAAGCCAGAACATGTTATAGCTTTTGGTGATGCTATTTTTGCATTTGCAATAACCCTTATGACAATATCAATAGATATACCTGACTTACCTCCAAACTTAACAGAATCAGAGCTTTTAAGCAGACTTTATGATATGTATCCTCAAGTCGAAAGTTATATTATCAGTTTTGCTGTCATAGCAATCTTCTGGATTTCATATCATCAGGTTTTCAATTTTATTACAAGATCCCATATTTCTATGGTTTACCTGAATTTATTGTTCCTTCTATTAATAACGTTCTTGTCAATCACTACCTCTCTTGTAATAAATTATGGTTCTTATCAAATTCCGTATGTCATTTTCAGTGTAGTTGTAATTATGACAGGTTCTTTACTTGCTCTTATATGGTGGTATGCAACGAAAGATTATAGATTGATTGACAAGGACATCCATCCACTCCTCATAAGAGGAATCATGATAAATCTTCTTTTGGTTCCTTTCGTATTTGCTATTTCCATCCTTGTTTCTTTCTTTAATCAGGATATTGCTCAATATTTTTGGTTGATTATCGTTCCACTAAGCATTGCTACTAGAAGGAAATATAGGCACTAAAAAGTTGATTAATAGACCAAACCGACAGGGATCCAATAGCGAAATGCTCTGATAGTTATAAACAGGCTAGCACGGAAAGGGGAGGAGCTTATGTTTATTTTCACTAGTCAGTGCGTATGCAAAAGTATCGATTATTCTATCTTAACCTTGAATAATATAGCTCAAAACCTCATTCTAATCGCCTGTTGCCCATTTTTAGCTATTAACCTAGGTAAATTTTCCAAGGGAATTCTTTTATGTATAGAATTCATGCTTGGCACTTTTTCCTATGCGTGTCTCACAGGTGATAAATGTGGCGAGGTGTGTCTGTGTCTGTGTGTGTGCGTTTTCAATTTTTTGACATACGTATAAGTGAACTTATTCAGTGCCTACAGAGGATGTTCATTCCTTCAAAATATATCCGTTATAAAGTCATAACATACTTCTAAACGAAATAGGAACATATATGTCAGTTTGTCTACAATTGATTTATTTCACATGTTTCGCACAGGACTAAAACTATGTAGGAAAGATATATTGAGATAAAATATAATTAACTCTTCCACTTTATTGAGCAGCCAATGGAAGGATCAAAATCCTTCTCTATTCTTTCTCCTCTTAGGAGCTTGCGAACGTTATTCTCCATAACTGGGACTTTAGGCTTAGCCTCTGGCTCAAGTGCGTCATTTATCCTGCCGTGGAATACAAGCCTACGGTCTGCATCAAACAAGAATGGGTCTGGAGTGCACACTGCGCCGTATGCTCTCGCAACATCTTGGCTTTCATCTATTAGGTATGGAAAATTTAGCTTGTGCTCATTTGCAAATATGAGCATGTTGTCAAAGCCCTCGTCTTTGTAGTTTGGATCGTTGCTATTGATGCCAATAACCTGAAGTTCCGATGTGTTGAATTTGCTTTGCAAAGTGACAATGTCACCAATTCTTGCCTTGACATAAGGACAGTGATTGCAAATGAAGACAACAAGTGTTGCCTTGCTCTTATAATCCTGTAGTGAGTGCATCATACTGTCTACTCCTTTCAATGTAAAATCAGGTGCTCTGCTGCCTGTCTTGAGAATTTGGGGTGATGAAGCTGTCTTGACCATAGCAAATCATGCAATTTGTAGATATTATATATCTATTACCAATTCTCCGCATTACCATTATAAATGTCGTCGACCTAGACAATATAACGATGGGTTATTACGGAAAGGGGAGTATAAACAATAACTATAACAAGACCAATCTCTTGCCGATAATCCTGCTGGTAGCATCTGCTGCAGCAATTGTTGCTATGCTTATCCTTCAGTTCTTTGGAGTATACTTCTTCTTTTTCTTTCTACCGCTAACCTTCAGTTTGCCATGGTCAATAAAAAGACTATGGGGTCGCAAGGCAAAGAAGCAATGGAATGTAGAGGATCTCCGCTAGTAAGTTCAAAAGAGTTCTCTCTCTCTGCAAGATCAGAATAAAAAGATCATTGCACACACTGGTCCTCGACAAAAACGATAGATATTCTCTGGCTGGACGCATAGTAATCGATGTTCATTGCAGTAGTCAAGAAAGCAGGAGGAGGAGCATATATCAAAAAGGAACTCGAACAGATAATAATAATAATACTTTGTCTGCATTAGGTGTATTAATGTCCGATTCAATTGATGCCATCTTACAGCTTCCGCAGCGCAAGATCGTCATAGCACAGAATGATGTTTTCTTGGACAAGCAAATAAAAAACGATATTTTCATTCTAATGGTGGAAGAATCGATTGGTTCGGCGGGTGGAAGAGCTGCAGGCTTAGGCTACCGACGAATCGACAGAATATACGGCTTCTCATGCTCTGGTAGCGGCAAGTGCACAAAATTCTTCGACACGGTTGAGCGGGACAAGATCGATCAGTTCGACATACCATACAGCGCAGTTGCAATGGACATCAGGCTCTCAGATGGCAAGCCGTATGTCTTGCAGGGGATAGTTGATCCAGATTCTGTAGCATCCTACCGTTCTGTGGTAAGCAATCTAAAATAGGCTTGCAGACCAAGAACGACTAGTAATGTCAGAAGATCACCAGAGCGTTGAGCAGACAGCCTCTGCAATAGAGGACTTGCTTTACATGGGTGCGATCAGGCTTGTAGACAAGGAAGATAGGGCGTTACTATCTCCTCAGTTCTCCCTTGTAGTTTCAAACATGATGTCGAGCATGAAAATCGACGAAGGCGCTGATAGCAACGAGATAATGAAGCTCATGTACTATTCACTGCTGATCTATATGGGTGAGTATCTGAAAGTCCCTAAATCTTTTATGATGGCACTTGGAAACGATCTAGAGAAAAACCGCGACAGCATGGAGTCTGGCGAGCTTGTCACTACTTATGTTACTGTATTAACCGAGATTTGGGTTCACAATCGCGATCGTCGGCAGCAGGAGAGAAAATAGGTGACTAGTACAGCAACAATCAATTGAAAGCTCCTATTTCTATGAGGTGCTTGTTACCCATTCATTTTTTATTCATTGACTTTCATTGCTACTCCCACGGCAGGTTTCCTAAGTCAAAAAAGCCTAGTAGAGATGGGATATGATTTTTAAGGAAAGCTGGTTTACATGTAATATTCTAAGATGTTTCACACATCGCTCAAGCCGCCAATCATAGAAACAATCCCTTTATTGAGAAAGTCTAAGCCAAAGGTATGGATTGAAGCATATGGCTGCTCTGCAAGTATGGCAGATTCTGAGATGATAAGTGGTCTCTTAAAGCAAGCCGGCTATGAAATTGCAAGCAAGAAAAGTGAAAGTGCCCTCAGCCTAATTGTCACATGTTCTGTCAAGGATACAACCGAGCATAGGATGGTTAGTAGAATCAGAACAATGACCAAGTCAGGCAAGCCGCTCATCGTTGCAGGTTGCTTGCCAAAGGCAGATAGGGCAAAAGTAGAATCAGTGACTTCCTCGGCAAGTCTTCTTGGTCCCAATTGCATTGATAAGGCGCCTGATGCCGTAAGGTTAGCCCTTTCAGGAGGCAGGCTTGTGGCTCTTAGAGATTCTCCCCTTGATAAGATCAATATTCCAAGGGTCAGGCTCAACTCAGTGGTCAGCATAGTAGAGATAGCAAGCGGATGCCTGAGCCAGTGCACTTTTTGCCAGACAAAGGTTGCCAAGGGGTGGCTTCGAAGCTACCGCATAGGCGACATAGTGAGACAGATCAAATCAGATATCAAGAGTGGTTGCAAAGAAGTTTGGCTTTCTTCAACCGACAATGGATGCTATGGAAGGGACATAGACACTAACCTTGTAGAGCTTCTGAAGGCATGCTGCTCAATAGAAGGCAGCTTCAAGATAAGGCTAGGAATGATGAACCCTATGTATCTGCCTTCGATACTGGATAGAATGGTCAGTTTATTCTATGAAAGTGACAAACTCTTCAAGTTTCTTCACATCCCCGTTCAAAGTGGAAGCGACAGGGTATTGAAAAAGATGAAGCGTGGTCACACCACCAAGATATTTATGGACGCCGTGGAGGCGTTTAGAGGCAAGATCCCTGAGATGACGATCTCTACTGACGTCATTGTAGGATTTCCATCAGAAACAGAAGATGATTTCAAAGAAACTATTGACTTAGTTGAGAGATCTCAACCGGATATTGTTAATATTTCGCGCTATGCTGCCCGGCCTGGAACAGAGGCATATGAATGGAAGGGCATGAGGGTTAACTCTCAAGTATCCAAGGAAAGGTCAGAGTATCTGCACGCTCTTACAAGGAGAATCGCTAAGAAGCGCAACTCACTCTGGCAGGATTGGCAGGGCGAAATAGTAATTGATGAGATTGGAAAAGTGAGGCAGGGGAGAAACTATGCATACAAGCCTGTAGTGATATCGTCCTCATCAACAAATGCTGCTGATAATCATCAAATTTTACTTGGTGACAAAGTGCATATCAAAGTTTATGATTTTTCCAACTTTTCATTGAAAGCAAAGATAATTTTGTAGCCAGCTAAACTTTGTTGTGCCATGATTAGCTTTTGATTAATCACCAAAACTTTTTAACTTGACATCTCTATCTCTGTGCGGGGGAGCTCGGGGAAACCTTGGAGGATGAGCTATCGATCAAGAATCCTATGTTGCTGGTGGGCATCGGCGGCGTAGGAAGCAAAATTGCAGCTGCAGCGAGTGCAGCTCTTGAATGCAAATGCCTATTGATAAGCAACGATAAGAGAGATTTGGTCCACAATGATAGGTGCACTGCTATTCTTGTTCATTCTGGGGAATGGGTCAATCCTTCTAGTTATAAATTACGCTCTTTTGTCGAGAGTCATCGCAACGAGATGGCGACTGCAATGCGAGGGTACTCGACAGTCATTGTTGTTTCAAACTTGGCAGGACGTGCCGGCACGGCAATAGCGCCAATCGTATGTAGGATAGCAAAAGATTCCAGTACTGCTGTAATCTCTATAACGATTATGCCATTCAAATACGAAACGGATCGCATTTTCAGTGCTGGTACAGCTCTCAGAAGGGTGCGTGAAGTTTCAGATTCAACGATAGTGATGGACAACGATGCATTCTTGGATAATAATTCGGAGCTGTCTCAGCAAGACTGCTTTGCCATAACAAATAATGCAATAGTTGAGGTCATTGCCTCAATCTCTGCTGGCATGATAAAGCCGGCAATGAACGTGCTGTGCACAAGCCGGGCAAGCCCTAGTTCGGAATCCTCTCTTCGCGATTCGCTTTCAATGCTATATGACGCCGTGCCAGATGCAAGCACTGTCAAAAGAGCGATGGTATATGTAATGGGAGGTAGGAGGATCCCTATTGGAGAGCTGAACAAACTGGTAGG
>JAICPK010000006.1 GCA_025929855.1 Nitrososphaera sp. | reverse complement strand
ATAGATGGCAGTACAAATGGGACTGCAACTGAGGTAATAATTATCATGCCTATTACAAGCGGAAGCTGGCCGCCTATGAGGTTTACAACGAATGGAGCGCCAAGGCCTGTAGAGATGCCAGAAAGGAGCAGGACTGGTAGAGCGAAAGGCTCGTAAACAACATATGCCAGAGCATACATTCCCGCCGGTAACGCAACTAACTTGATAATTGACAATACTGCAAGCTGTTTTGGTTTCTTAAATACTGCAATAAGGTCAGATGGGTTGAGTCTTAACAAGTTTAGAAACAATAGGGCACCAAGCCACACAAGGATATATGGTTCGACCATCCTGCCAGCGGCAGGTAACAGGACACCTGCAGACATAGATCCAACGATGGCTACAATTAGAATTATGTCATCATGGAGCAAGGGCCTTCAGCTGCTGTATCATTTCTTTTATGTAGTCAAATCCTTGCTGCCAGAATTCTTCTCTTGAAATGTCAATGCCTGCTTCCATCAGGAGCTCCTCTGGCTTCCTTGATCCACCTGCAGACAATATCTTGAAATATTTAGGGACGAAAGATGATCTGTCTTCAAGCTTGTATTGCCTATAGAGCGAAAGAACAAGCAAGTTGCCAAACGAGTAAGCGTAGGTGTAAAATGGTGTGTGGTAAAAGTGAGGGATGTATACCCACTCCCACTCAAAATCAGGAGATATTGTTATCGAGTTGCCAAATTGCTCCTTGAGGTTATCCATATATATTTTTGCCACTACATCGATTGTAGTATTATTTTCGCCAATCGCTTTGTGCGCATCAATTTCAAAAAGCGTAAAATACGCCTGACGGATTATTGTAGCATAAAGGTTGTCTATTTGCTCTGCTAACAAAATTCTTTGTTCCTTTTTCGACATTTTTTCTGCTAACTTTTCGTTGAGCAGCATCTCGGCAAACACTGACGCAGTTTCTGCAAGCGGAAGAGGTGCATGAAATACCATTAATGGCATGTCCGATGCAAGCATGCTGTGTATTGCATGGCCAAACTCGTGGGCAAGAGTCGATACATCCCTTGAAAGTCCATCAAAGTTTACGAGCACGTAGGGTATCATCTTGGGGGTCACACTATAGCAAAACGCACCGCCCCGCTTTGCCTTCCTTATCTCAGAATCAACATGGCGTTCAGCAAACACCCGCTCGGCCAGCCTGCGGAACTGAGGGTCAAAATTTCCAAAGCTATCCAGCACAGTGTCAATTGCTTTGCCATAGGTGAACTTTTTGCTGTCCGATGCTTTCTTCGATAGAGGGGCGTAGAGGTGATATCTATGCAATTTTTTCATTCCTAGCATCTTGGATTTTTCTACAAAATAGTCATGAAATATGATCACGTTTTTTCTACATGCCGCCAGTAACGCCTCCACTGTTACATCGTCAAGGTTGTTGGCTATGTTACGTACAGAGATTGGAGAGCTATATCCGCGCATCGAAATTGCCTCGTCGCGCCATTGCATGATGATGTTCTGATAAATCTCGCCAAGCACGCCACTGTTCTTTTTATAAACTTGCAATAATGATTTGTAGGCAGCTTCTCTTCTCTTCTCATCAGGGCTTCTGACTAGCGATACTAGCTTTTCCTTGTTGTCGAATTTTTTCTCTATCGTTTTTCTGCCATGCCGAAGCTTCATCGTAAATTCAAAGCTGCTTGTCATCTTATCATACAGCTTGATAAGTGCTCGGCTCCCAGTAACTTCAAGAGTACTGATTATTTTTTCCTCCGGCTCGCTGAGCGAATACTTGGCGACTAACCGCTTATGGCGGAGATGTTCTTGATACGGCATTGAAATGGCATTTATTAATCTGTTTGCGTTTTCATGATCGATCTGTTTTTTGAACCACAAATCAAAAAATAACATCCTGTTACTGATTTCTGATGCCAGTTTTTCCATCTTGATGACTAATGCAGATGCTTCGTTTGAAGATGTATCCGCATAGTATCCCAAATATGCATAGCTGATTGCAATTGACACTTTTTCAGATATGCTTTCAAGCATGTGAATAAGGCGTTCAAACTCTTCCTGCGAAATGTTGGGGCGCAGGAGCTGCCGGCTCCCTTCAAATTGCACAACTTGTTCTTCAATTGATCCTAAGAATCGGGAAAATTCTTCACCGGAGGGATCTTTGACGAGATCAGTTATGTCCCATCGTCCTACCTTCATGTTGGCGTAGTTACTGGTCATATGAGTTACAGGCACTATCGATCTTGCCGTCCCATAAGTATCTTGTTGAGTCTAAGGTAAAAAATTGCAGCCAAAAACAGCTATATGGGTTCTTGCTGAGAATGAAGCTTAATTTGTATTCTTGGAGCAGATTTGGACGAGAGGCCGAATATGTAGTGGCTCTTTATCTAAAGTCTTTGGGGTGGAACGTCGCTCTATCAAGAGGAAGCAGGGGGCCAGCAGATATTATCGCTACATGCGGCAATGCATATTGGTTCATTCAAGTAAAGTCAAGCGCTGGCGTGCCACGGATCAGAGGTTATGAAATAAAAAAGCTAAAGGAGATAGCAGCATGCAAGGGGGGTTTGCCTGTAGTTTCTACCTTGCAGCCCTTCCACAGCGGGTTTAGTACCGGTAACTATTCGATACTATTCTATATGCTTGACAACTGGCAGGCTCTTGATCCTGTAAGTGCACTGGAGAGTTGATGGTTGAATTTGTTCACTAAATGTTACACAATGTAGTACTTGCACATCCATCTGCTACCAAGAAAAATGGACAATAAGACATAATTTCTTCAATATCCTGCGTAATATCACCAAAAGAAGATTGTTTTTCAGTTCATTTACGTAGTAATTGTTACCAAATCTATAACTAGGATTATAGCGACTTCTTATTGCCTATGACAAGAAGACGAAACGATGAATATCATCTTAATCCTTTTCTTGATAATGTCATTAATGACAGCAGTAATAATAATAGCAGTATCGGAGGAAAGATTTTTCGACAACTTAAGACTGTAGCAAGCCAAAGGGTAGCCGATATAGACTACGAACAGCAAATAGCTAGATGGAATGAATACCAAGAACTATTGGACAAGATAGACAAGAAATGCAGTAGACACGTAGGTGTTAGACTTTCTAGAAATGTGAAACATAATGTAAAGACATTTACCGATGCGACAACAGCTGCACTTGGCATCATTGCTCTGACAGCTTTAATGTCAATGTGGGGGTCATTTACAATAAATAGCGTATATGGAATATTTGGTAGTGCTATAGCTCTAGGCTTTATTGGATGGCAGTCATTTATTAGGCTATATCATCCGTCGATAATCAATTTCAGGTGCTCTCCAGTTTTGCATATTGACGAATTTGCTTATATGCGTCAAGCGATAAAGGGCATTCCAGCAGTTGAACACGATCCAATAGTTAGGCTTCCTGTCCTGGAAATGGATATACCAAGAGCATGGCTAGGGCAGCAGGGTATGCTAAAATTTATGGAGAGTCTGAATGATTTGAAACTAGAAGATGAGGGAAACAACGGCGAGACAAAAAGGATCCCTTAGGAGAATAATAAAGAAAAAAAGAGGAGAAACAGGGAGAAAGAAAAAAAAGATGGCAATAGAAAGATGTGACAAGTGTGGTAAGGCTTTCATAAACCACTCAGAAGTAGAGCGCCACAAAATGTATGAGCACCCAGTGCCAGTATCACCTTTTGAAGAAAGATTTGCCTCTCATACTCGCAAGAATAACAGTAACATAAACATAGAAGATGTGCAGAAGATGACAAGTGCTGTAACGACTGGCGAGAGTAATAGTAATAATGATATAACAACAATTGGCAGCAGACAAATAAGAAAAGTTCCATTTAGACCATTTAGAGCTTGAAAAAGACCCCAATCACTAAAGCATATGTATACAAGTAAGCTCTGTTAACTTTATATCGTCCAGCTATTAGGTAACATATCTATCGGAAGTAACTAGAAAAAGATAGACATGTCCTGATGCCTTGTTATTCTAGTACTTCCTTCTCTCCTTTGCTCTGGTGGTTATATAATATTGCATAAACATTTACTTAATGATTAATCCTAAAGAAAATAGAGGATTTATAATTCAAGTTTTAATCAGATCCAATATACTAATTGTTTTCCTCTGAATTAACAAAAACGGAATATGATGTGACATCAAACATCTCTTCGCCGTCCTTAACAAGTGCAAACAGAGTATAGGTGCCATCCTTATCTACTGCATCTGCAAGGTCAAACATGACGTTAACAGTGTCGCTTTGCTCAGTCCATCTATCAGCTTCGATCAGATTGTAGCCCTGCAGGGATTCGTAGTAATAGCCGGGCGGTAGCGGCTTAACTACTACTGCTACAAGCTCACCGGCAGAATAGGACAGTAAGTCCTTGTTCTGCTCATAAGCTGCCCGACTAGGCAGTTCATCATAATATATGGCAATTTGGTCAAGCTGTCCGTCCAAAAGTGTGCCCGAGATCTCAATCTCGCTATCCTCCGCGTCTACGTCAATGCCATAGTTGTTCTCGAAATTCTGGACTAATGCAAGGTAGTATTGATCATACACTATGCCGATGCTTACATGAGTATGACGTGGATCTAGGATGTTGTTCCTGTGGCCGTCATTACAGCACTCTTTGTCATTGTACATCATCTCATACTGCAACTGCTCGAGAGTAGACAGTGGCTCTACTTTTTCACATTCCACCAGAATATCTGTGACACATTGTTCATACTGCTCTGGGCTAAAGCCGGCAATGGCTACATTTTGTTGCACACTGCCTTCACCGTCATATTGGGTGTAGGTCATGTAGGGCTTTTCTCCATTCGTCATCCAGTGAGAGATCTGTCTGTTTCTGAAAACATCCTCTGCATGTATCTGCGCGGCCTGGTTGGAGCTCAGTTCGACTGGGGGCAAGCCGAAGTCAGTTCTATCTTTATTTATCCTGTCTAGTACATGCTGTACAAGCTCTTCGCGAGGCATAGTCTTGGGCTGCTGGCTCGACGGCTGCAGGATCGTAATTGCCGGGTTATCCTTCTGCTGGAGTACAAAGTTGGCAAGAGCAGGAGCAAGCAAGATTGTGCCTGCAAGAACAATAATGACAATCGCTATGCCTATTGCTACTTTACGAGTGGCAGCGCCCTTCTTCTTTAGTGGAGGTACAGGCACAGAAATTAAATTGTTCAGGACGCCGCACTCTGGGCAAGCCGACAGCAATGAGCTGTACCTGTGTCCACACACTATGCAGTCTATATGTGAGTCTGTCGTCTGCTAATTACCACTCTACCCTGTGGGGATACTATGTAAATATTTTTTGCGCAAGTCATCCCGCAGACACAAGACTAAATATCGACAGTTGCATGAAGATGAGTTTTAAGAAATCCTTGATGATTTTCTAGCAGTTAGTTAATCTTGCAATAGCCGTTATTGTACGTGATGTTTCGATACCTTACTGGAATCAACAAAGTAGAGCTGAGAGTGATAAAATGGATAGAAGAGATATATTGTGTATGACTAGTGGAACTCATGTATGATGCTCATTCTTCCAAAAAGAAGAAGCTGATCCTTACAACCTAGATATTTCAGACTTAGGGTTATAGATAAGCGCAAGTACCTGTTCACGAACCTCTTTCTTCTCTATTATTCCACGATGTGCTATAGTTGTGATCGAACTGTCGTTGCGAACGCCACGCATCTTCATACAAAGGTGTTCACCCTCTGCTATCACCAGCGCACCCTTTACTCCCATCCGTACAAGCTCATCGGCTATCTGCTTTGTAAGCCGCTCTTGTATCTGGAGTCGACGAGAATACTTTTCAACCAACCTTACCAGTTTCGATACCCCAAATACCTTGCCAGATGGAATATAGGCAACATGTATCTTTCCAAAGAATGGCAGCATGTGATGCTCGCACATGCTGTAGAACTGTATGTCTTTTGCAATGACAGCCTCTGTCTCTTCTGAAAAGCTGACATCCAGCTGGGCATCCATCCTATAGCCTCCAAATATCTCTTCATACATGTCAGCTATCCTGTTTGGAGTACCTGCAAGACCTTCCCTGTCAGGGTTCTCGCCAAGCTCTATCAATAATTGCCTGACAAGCTTGGCAACCTTTTTTCTGTTGATATTTTTCTTGTCTGTTGTCATATTTTCTTTTTACCTAGCTCCTATAATCTTGTGTAATTGTGGTACAATGCGCACCTGATCGTACATAGGGTAAACAGCATCGTAAAAGCCAAAAAGCACATCCAATGTTGGCTCGTCAACTCTATAACTTGGCTGTATTATAAATCCTGCTAGCTCGGACGGTTTGACGATTCTGAACACTTCACACACTATATCTTTGAATTCCTTAAGGTTTGACGAATTTGTTACTACTACTTTGATATAGGTAGTTTTGGAGCTGTTGACTGCCTGCCTTAGGCACTCAAGTTCATTCTTTAGCAGGTTGCAGTACTGTTTTTCATTTACTATCTTGGAATCTCTTAGCTTAAGCTCGACCTTACATATGTCGATGTAAGGCAAGACCTTAGAAAACCTCACAGCGTCATAGCAAGACGACTCTAGGTATACCCTTAAGCCTTTTTGTCTGACGAATTTTGCTAGCTCGAGAACTGCTTCGTACTGAACCAGTGGCTCGCCACCTGTGAAATTAATCTTATATGTGTTTGGCTGAAGGCTCTTTATTATAATCTCTTTTACTTCCCCAACGGAATAATTAATCCCGCTGTCCATTGGGAGGGCATAGGGTGTGTCGCACCAGTGGCATTTAAATGGACAGCCTGCCAGCCTCACAAACATCGTTTTGGTGCCAAAAAGTATACCCTCTCCTTCAATGCTTGTGAATATTTCACTTAGCTTTGTTGTAGTTGAGCCCGGTGTGGTTTTCTGTTGCATACTGAGTCTTGTCCTCTATTTGAGCACTGGTAAATGCATTTTTCCTATTTATACACGATTCGCACCGGCCGCAGTGCAAATAATCTCTATCCACTTTAATACCATCAGAGTAGCAGCTCCATGTGTGGAATATCTTGTCGCCCAATATCTTGTAGCCTGTCTTAGCCAAAGTAGATTTGTCAAGTCCCATGACGGCCGGTGATAGTATCATTATTTGCTGCCGCAAACCCGACAGGATGCTGTCTGACTCAGCTGTGTTGAGAGCTTCTGTCATTGCACTGACAAAGGCAGGCCGGCAATCAGGGTAATGCAGAGTGTCACCGATGTGTGCACCATAGGCAACAACCTTAGCATTGATGCTCATAGCCCATGCAGCCGCTATTGTCAGAAACACCGCATTGCGGATAGGAACGACTAAGCTCTGTGAAAATTCTTGTGACAGTTCTTGCAAGCCATCTGTCAAGGCATTGCTGTTGCTGTAGAGTGATTTCATAAAGCCTATATCCGCTACCTTGTGGTCTTTTGCATTTAGCACTTTGGCAAAGTAACGCGAACGCTCAATTTCGCGTTCTGCTCGTTGGCCGTATGCAAACGTCAATAAATACAAATCATAGCCACCGTTTGCTGCAAGTGAAGCAGCATAGCACACTGAGTCAAGTCCTCCGCTTACAATGCAAACTGCTGTTGGCCTTGTAGTATTGGGGGTAGGCAACGCGATCAAAATTGATCTTGCGACTATTAAACAATGGTTGCTGTATATCTTTCAATGATTGTCCTGTGTTGAGGATACATCTTGATAAGCTCATTCCTTTTACCAAGCTCCCAGTCACTATAATCAAAGCCAGGCGATACTGTGCAACCAAGCAGACAGTATGATTTCTTATCGTTGAGTGAGGCAGCAAACCATGTGTTTGCCTTTATAGCAATTTGAGGCGCTTCGCCCCTGCTCTTTCCCATTTTGATTTTGGACAATTTTCCATTAGCTATTGCATACAGTGTTAGCGAGCCTCCAATGTAATGATGCCACAATTCATCCGACTTAATTCTGTGAAAAGCTGAAAACTGGTCGCCAACTAGCATGTAGTAGATCGCTGTTGAAATGCATCGTGGCTTGTCATACCCTACAAGGTTTACTATTGTGTCTGCAATGTATGTCTGCTTGAAGTAGCCCCCTTCTGGGTGCTTCTTGAGCCTGAGCCTCTTGATTAGCTGGATCGCATCCTTCTTCAAGGCTCTTATTATATGATGCTTGCATCTTATTAGATTTCGAAAGAAGACATTAATGGCCGGATGAGCCAAAGTGTAGCTGCTACATGATAATAGGCTTGATTGGCAAGGCCAACGTGGGCAAATCTACTTTCTTTAATGCAGCCACTGACCTTGCCGTTCCTGTAGCAAACTATCCATTTACAACAATCGAGCCTAATGTAGGTGTAGCTTATGCTCGAACAAAATGTGTCTGTCGAGAGTTTGGTGTGCAGGATAACCCGGTCCACTCAGTATGCATAGATGGAAACAGGTTCATCCCTATCAAGCTGGTGGACATAGCAGGTCTTGTGCCAGGGGCACATGCAGGCAAGGGGCTTGGTAACAAGTTCCTTGATGATGCAAGGCAGGCCAACGCTCTCATACACATCATAGACTCTTCTGGTTCCACAGATAACAACGGTAGACCAGTTCGAGCTGGAACTGGAGACCCAGTATTTGACATCCAGTTTGTAGAAGAGGAATTTGATCTATGGCTTGAATCGATCATCGGAAGAGACTGGGGGAAGACTGCAAGGGAAGCTGAGAGCCAAGGTCAAAAGCTGGAACAGCTGCTTGCCAAGCGCTTATCGGGCCTTGGAATAAATGAGCAGATGATCACAAATGCAGTACAAACATCAGACTTAGCTTCAAAAAAGCCTGTGGGATGGACTCATGACGACATACTCCGATTTTGCAAAGTGCTACGTACAAGAGCCAAGCCGTTTGTGATAGCAGCCAACAAAGCTGACTTGCCAGCAGCGGATGATAATATCAAGAAGCTGAAAGCTGGCGGCCTGGAGCTGGTTCCCTGTGCATCAGAAGCTGAGGCACTATTAAGAAAGGCATCCAAAAAAGGTATTCTACATTACCTCCCTGGCGATGTTTCATTTGAAGTCAAGCCCGAAGTGACACTAAGTGCCCCGCAACTAAAGGCGCTTGACATTGTCAAGACCTTTATGCAAAAATATGGTTCTACAGGAGTTCAGGAAGTTATCAACATTGCCTGCTTTAAGCTACTCCGCATGGTGGCGGTGTATCCTGTAGAAGATGAGTTTAAACTTACTGACAAGAAGGGGAATATTCTGCCCGATGTCTGGCTTCTACCTGAAGGTTCAACGGCCAAGAATCTTGCAGAAGCAATACACGCAGATCTAGCAAAGGGCTTTCTATATGCAGTTGACGCAAGGACTAAACAAAGGATTGCTGCCAACCACCCGCTGAAAAATGGTGACGTGATTAAGATATCGTCAGCGACAAGCCGGGGGTGAGAGATAATAACTATGCTATGCCTTGGAATTGAAAGTACTGCACATACATTTGGTTGTTCAGTAGTTAATTCAATGGGCAAGATACTCTCTGATACACGTGAGGTCTACAAGGCACCAGAGGGAAGTGGTATACATCCACGCGAAGCATCGCGGCACCACATGGAACTGTCGCCAGATATTTTAAGAAATGCTCTAAAATTAGCCAATGTTACAATGGAAGACATTGACATTGTCGGGTACTCGGCCGGACCGGGTCTTGGGCCATGTTTGCGCGTTGGTGCAGTTATAGCAAGGACAGTTGCAGGATTTTACAAGAAGCTGCTTGTACCTGTTAACCATGCCCTTGGCCATATAGAGCTTGGAGCAATGCTCACAGGCGCTTCCGACCCACTTGTGCTGTTGGTGTCAGGCGGTCATACGATGATACTTGCATTTTCTCATAGCCGCTGGCGGGTCTTTGGCGAGACGCTTGACATCACAGTAGGACAATTGCTCGACCAGTTTGGTCGGGCACTTGGCTTTGCCTCTCCTTGTGGCAATAGGATCGAACAATTAGCAAGCCAGTCTGCTGGGAAATACCTACAGTTACCGTATGTCATTAAAGGAAACGACGTCTCATTTTCGGGGCTGCTGACTGCTGCAGTCAAGCTTGCTTCACACAAGACTGAGTTGGCAGATACATGCTACTCTCTGCAGGAAACCGCATTTGCAATGTTAGCAGAGGCTGTCGAGCGGGCTCTTTCGTTCACCAACAAGAAAGAAATGATGATTGTGGGTGGGGTAGCAGCAAACAAGAGGCTTGCTCAGATGCTTGATAGCGTATGCAATCGGCAAGATGCTAAATTGTTTGTCTGCCCAATCAAGTTCGCCGGTGACAATGGTGCTCAGATCGCGTGGACTGCATTGCAGGAGTACCTGGCTACAAAAATGAATGTTCAAGTGGAAGAGTCGACTGTGCAGCAGTCGTGGCGACTTGACAGTGTGCATGTCAGCTGGCGCCGCTAGTGATCTGCTTTATCTGGCGCTCCCATTTCCCATTATTAAACACACCAAACTTGTAGATCTGCTCTCCTGCTACGACTAACACTAGCTTTTTCACAAGGAACCCTTCAGACCTGACGGAAGATATTTTATCAAGCGGTATGTCAAGAACAACTTCAGTCTCTTTTTTTGAAAGAGTTGCTATTCTGCCTTGTGTCCTTTGAAATACCAGCCTATGGTCAGTCAGCACGAGTATACCACTTTTGAGCTTGTCCTCAGAGCAGTCCTCGTCAAGGAGTATTTTTTCGCCCGGTGCTGGTTCAAAACTCACCACATTTTTATCTTCAAAGCAGAGCCTATATTACTATTGCAGCCAACGCTGATAAAAAAGGGAGCAGAAGCCGACATCTACATTGTAGAGTGGGATAGCAAGAAGGCGGTTTCCAAAGTGCGCTCACCCAAGTCCTACCGCCATCCAGAGCTAGACTCCATAATCAGAAAGCACAGGACAATACATGAAGCAAGTTTCATGTCTGCTGCCAAGTCCGCAGGAGTCATGAGTCCGTTTGTATATTTTGTTGATCCTGCTAAGGCTGAAATAATAATGGAGTTTATTGAAGGGCAAAACGTCCGCGATGTGCTAACTCCGGACATCTGCTACAAGATAGGTCGCTATGCGGCACTGTTGCACACAATCAACATTATCCACGGCGACCTGACGACTTCAAATTTTGTAATGAACAAAAGGCTTGTCTTGCTAGACTTTGGCCTTTCATACTATTCAGAGCGAACCGAAGACATGGCAACCGATATCAGACTCATAAAAGAAGTATTTACCAGTGCACACATAGCAGTCAGAAAAGCCTTTCCTCGCTTTATAGAAGGTTATGCTAGTGTTGCTGCTGGTAAAAAGACAGAGAAAATTCTAGAAAATGTCAGGGAGATAGAGCAGCGCGGAAGATATGCCAGGATGGCTTAGATTATGAAAAACATAACCTTCGCAAGCACAAATCAAAATAAGTTCCTTGAAGTCCAATCAATACTCTCGACACTAAGCATTACTGTCGACTTTTCTCAACTCCATCTTATTGAAATCCAGTCAGATTCCCTTAAGGAAATAGCAGGAGAGAAGGTGAAAACTGCATTTGCAAAAGTAGGCAGGCCAGTCATAGTTGAAGACGATGGCTTATTTATCGACAGCCTTGCAGGATTTCCAGCTCAGTATTCTTCATTTGTATTCAAAACCATTGGAAATGACGGTATACTAAAATTACTTGCTGGATCAACCAAACGGTCAGCGTACTTCCGCTCAGTGATTGCCTTCTATAATGGAATAATATTGTCGATATCAGATGGAAGAGTTGACGGCAGGATATCTGATACGATAACAGAGCCCGGTTGGGGCTATGATCCAATATTTGTCCCTGATGGCACCGACCTCACATTTGCAGAGCTAAAGAAAAGCAAGAATGAGTATTCGCATCGCAAAAGAGCACTTGAAAAATTTGCCCAATGGTACCTAAAGCTCTAACATTCAAAGCATGTATTCTTTAATCCACCTGTCCACATACCGCACTTGATTCTGTAATACCACTATCCTTGAAATCTCACTTTCATCCATTACCTTGAATGAATACATCTTGGCGCACAGCTTTGTAGCAAAGTTCCTTACCTCATTCATTTCCAGCATATGGTCTTGTTCTAGTCGCTGAGTCGACATGCCAATGTGCATATAAGATTTCAGCTCAATAAAGTGAGGATTACCCTGCGCCATCATATCTGCAAATTCTCTAACAAAATCGTGGCTATCATTGTATCCTTTTATCAGAGTCATCCGAAGCACAGTTCTGGTGTTGAGGGTTGCAAGTAACCTCAGGCTCTCCCACCAGCGCTCCCATGCGTCGCGGTGACGTGGACGGTTTATCTGATAGAACATTTTTTTGTTTGAAGCGTTAGTCGATAAGTAAATCTGAGTGGGCAGTGCGTCTTCTACAGCCAGCCTCTTTAGCATATCCGGCTCTTGCCCATTTGTCACCAGAAAAATAGACTTAGTTGCCTTGAGCGACCTTAAGTATTTTATTAGCTGTGGCAGCTTAGGGTACATCGTGGGTTCGCCTGATAATGAAATTGCATAATGGGCTGGCAGCAGCGATTCATCAAGCTTTTTCTTATTATTCTTGGGGTTTCCATAAAAGCCATTTATCAGTTTTTTCCGCTCGGCCATCAATTGTTCAATGATGATATCCGGCTCATCGACCAGGTCCTCTGGCATCTGCAACGTATCATAAAACTCTGTTGGGCGCCAGCAGTAAATGCACCTGTTTTCACAGTTCATTGCAGTTGGGGTCATTTCCATGCATTGGTGAGTAGAGATGCCATAGAACTTGTGTTTATAGCAGTTACCTTCTTCCGCAAACGACTTTTTTGTCCAGTGGCACAGCTCCACTGAAGAGTGGTTATAGACTCCGTACTTCGCCTTCTGCAACCTTGTTTTTAGCTGGGGTGTGATCTGGATTAGGTTGTTGTGTATCGAGTGTGAAACATGCTCGTCTGAACAACTCATGCTGGCTTTGGTATTGGGTTGAAGATCAGATTTAAATTTTTCACTGTGCCGGCTGGTAGCCGTGGCGGTAGATACAGACAGAATAATGAAAGTGGGGCTAGAACTTGCAGGTTGGAAGAAAATGCCGGCAGACAGTGCTGTGCACATAAAAGGTAAGAACATAAGCAAAGTGCTGATCGGAATAGACATAGGAACCGCAGAGCTGATGCTTGCAAAGCAGCTCGAGTGTGATGCAGTCATTGCTCACCACCCAATTGGTGCTACTGCAGTAAATTTTTACAAAGTGTTTGACAGGCATATCGATTATATGGTAGAGCATGGTGTTCCAAAGAAAATCGCAAGAGAGCTCGTTGAGAAGCTCAAGGAGCGAATCGAGACACGTAACCATGCTAATATTTACAGTGATGTTGTCGGAGCTGCCAAGGCGCTTGGCATGCCACTTGTTAATATTCACCAGCCTTGTGACGAATACATGCGGCAGGTTATATTGCGCGCCATAAAGGCCGGCAGGACAGAACACGTATCAGATATTGTCAAATCCATTAGTAACATCCCCGAATTCCGCCATGCTGCAACCAAGGTACGAGTAAGGTTTGGGAGTCAAAACAACAAAGCAGGCCATTGGACTTTGGTGGTGGCTGCAGGGACTAACGGTGGCTTCAACATTGCCAAGGCATACTTTCAACATGGTGTTTCTACAGTCATCTATCTGCATATAGATTATGGCGAACTGATCAAAATGAGGGAAGAAAAGCTGGAGGGCAACCTTGTAGTAATGGGACACTTGGGGGGTGACTCAATAGGCCTCAATGGTCTTGCAGATCGGCTTGAGAACCTAGGTATTGAAACTGTCAGAGTCGGCATCCTTCCAAATAGATGATCAAGATGGTCGAACGATTATATACTGTAGTTGTTGCAAATTTGCTGGCTGGCTGGCCTTCGTAGTATAGCCTGGTTAGTATAGGCGGCTGTGGTCTATATTTCGACTTCTGGCAGAGACCGCTTGAGGAGGGTTCAAATCCCTCCGAAGGCCCCATCTTGCGATGATAACGACGACAACAACGACAACACCCTTCGGTAAGGCTTTTTCAAGTAATAAAAAGAAGGAGGAGAAAGTTTTACATCCTTTGGCCGATATTGAACCTGCCGTGTCTTGCAGTTGCTATGACTATTCCAACAATAGCAATAGCCAGCACGATTACAGCTATTGTGCTGAATTCTGGAATTACGGAAGTACCTATAACATCGATTGATCCAGCGCCTGCTGGGAAGCCAATTAATAGTGTTCTAGCATCTCCTCCTGGCTCAATTTCACCAGGTTGTTCATATTCGGCGTTATCAATAAATGCTGCAAATTCGGCATCTTCTCCCTCAGCTGTTTTAGAATCAATTACCTCTCTTGGTAGTCTGAGAGCTATCGTTCCATTACTCATTGAGTTAATTGCAACTCCAAGCGTTTGGTTCTCGCCATGGATCGTCATATTCTGCACAGATCCACCAGTGATCATGTACTCTATTGGATATGTTTGGCCCTCTGCTGTAAGGTCAAATGTTGTCCATTCTCCTCCTCCTGTTGCGTTAATAGCAGGAACAGCTGCCTCGTCAGTCGCAGCACCACCTGTCGCATTAGTCGCAGCACCATCTTCTGTCTGTGCATATGTGGTTCCAATCGGTACAACCAAGGCAAGTGATGCCAGTAATATTCCTATTAATGTATGTGCTTTATAGTCCATTTTCCTTCATGCACTCTATCACGCTATAATTGCATTACTATTTATCCTTTTTGTGGGAAAGCTAATGCTTAGTTCGTTTCAAACAAGCCCAGTAATGTAATTACCTCAATTTTTCAAAAGAAAATTATTTTGCCTACGAGTGCGAATACTTATATATGCTCATCCTTCATTAGGT